>NZ_JBIQES010000019.1:0-28033 GCF_045369825.1 Dietzia sp. 179-F 9C3 NHS | reverse complement strand
CACCCTGCATGAACCAAGTATTTCAGGCCCGGGTCACCCCGCGGGGCGGACACCCTGATTGTTCAGCAGTCTCCTAGACGAGGTAGGCGAGGACCGCCGTGTGCAGACCGTCGTCGTCACTCCACGTGCCGGTGAGAGTGCCCGGGGCGCCCGCGACCGGGTGGTCGCCGTCGGAGTCGTACTCCTCGGCCACCACGCGGATAACCCGGATCTCCTCCTGCTCGGGGCGGCAGTCGCCGCCGCCGCGGATGTTCACGGGCGAGGGCGTGATGGAGCCGTCCTCCATTGCCTGGTGGTCGGCGGCCGAGTCGCGACGACAGATCGTCCGGCGGGCCTCGGCTACAAAGACGGGGTCGTGCTCGGCGGCGTACACCCAGCGCTGCCCCAGCACCGAGTGGTCCATGGTCCCGACCAGTGCGCCCCCGGCGTCCGCCAGCTCCGCGCCGCGGTAGGTGACCGGCACGTGGTACGTGGTGTCGCCGCCCTTGAGCAGGAAGCACTCCATCCCCACGGCGCCGTCGGGGTCGACGAGGCGGTACGAGGTCACCTGCTCGAGCGCGGCGGCGTCACCGTCAAACCACGGCTGATCGACGATCCACTCCCGCAGGAGGTCGATTTTCCCGGGCGTCAGGGTGGCGTCGTAGATCTGGGCGAGTCCACTCATGACGCCAGCATGCTCTGAACCGGGCCGCGCGGCAACCCGGGAGACGCGCTGCCGCAGGGGCGGCCCGGAGATTCCCGAAGGAAATCGTGCAATTCGCCGTCGTCCCAGCGCAGGGCCGGAAACTCCCGCCCCAGCAGCATCACCCTGTGACGAGTGCCACAGCGGTATCGCCTGTCGGCCGATACGGTGGGCTGCCGTGCCTCCGGGACCCCGGGGGCGAGCACGTGTGAATCCCACCAGAAAGGTGACACCACATGAAGAAGACGATCGCGGTCATCGGCTCCGCCGCCGCCCTCTCCCTCTCCGGCGCCGGAATCGCCGCCGCCCAGAGCGAGCTCCCGTTCCCCATCCCGGGCTCCTCCGATCCGACCGCCGAGGCCCCGGCCGACGACACCACGGGTGACGACGGCGCCGAGGGCGAGGACGAGAACACCGGCGAGGAGGGCACCGGCACCGAGGGCGAGGAGACCACCGACGAGGCCTCGGAGCTCGCCGCGCAGATCTGCGGCGCCGTGGCCACGATCGACGTGCTCGGCTCCGTGGGCTCGATCGCCCCGGGCCTCGAGGGCGACGACTGCGCCGTCACCGCCGACCAGGCGCTCGCGCTCGTCCAGGAGGGCGACATCCAGGGCGCGGTGGACCTCCTGACCGGCGTCGAGGTCGAGGAGCCGGCCGACGACGAGGGCACCGTCGACGAAGACACGGTCGACGAGACCGAGGCCGCCGAGGGCGCCGCCTGATCTCTCAGCCTCTCCTGACGGCCCCGGTTCCGCCACGAGCGGACCCGGGGCCGTCCGCTGTCCGGGACACCGCCACCACCAGCGACCACAGCGCGACACCGGCCGCTGCGGCCCAGAGCAGCACCATCACGTCCGGCGCCCACCGCAACCCCACCGCGGGCCCGGCCCCGAACAGGACCGGGGGCCCGGCCGCCGCGGCGCCGACCGCCGTCAGGCCCACCGCGGCCGCCGCCGCCCGCGCGAGGGGCCTTCTCGGCCGGGGGCGACGCGCCGCGACAACCGCGCCGACCAGCCCCGCGGCGCAGGTCAGCGCCAGCAGGGCCAGGACCACCGGGTACCGCCCGGGCAGGCCCGGGCTCGTCGGCGCCGCCCCGCCCAGGCGGTGCCCGACCACGGCGTCGACCGCCCGCGCGTAGGTGGACGCGTCCATCTCGCCGTACCGGTTGGCCAGCACCACCACCGCGCGGCCCCGGTCGGGGGCCACCGCGACGTGGGCGAAGTACCCGGGCACCGCACCCGAGTGGCGCAGCAGCGGCCCGTGCTCGCCGCCCAGCTCCCGGTTCCAGCCACCGGGGCGACCCCGGGGCCCCTCGCCGACCCGGCTCGTCGGCGGGTCCCGCAGCACCGCGGACGCGAACTCCCCCAGCCGCTCGGCGGAGCCGGCCTGGTAGCCGTACCCGAGTCCGGCCGGGTCGACCTCCACCGGGACCGGGCGCGGCACGGTGAGCACGGGGACGTGGCCCGGCGGCGCCTCCGCGGTGGCGGCACCGGCCTCGGCGAACGGGGCGCCGGTCGCGCGCTCGACCACGGCCTGGAGCAGGACGTAGCCGAGGCTCGAGTAGCGGAAGGTCCCGCGCTCGCCGAGATCGTCGGACCCGGCCACCCGTCGCGCGGCGGACAGGGCGTCCGGGACGTCGAGCCCGCCGTCGGTCAGGGCGAGATCGTGCGGCAGCCCGCTGGTGTGCTCGACGAGGTCGCGGACCGTGGCGCCCCGGCGCCCGAGCTCGGTGTCGGCGACCTCGGGCAGGATCTCGGCGACGGGCTGGTCGGCACGCAGCGCGCCCCGCTCCTCGAGTCCGGCGACGATCCGGGCCGTCACCGGTTTCGAGACGGACCCCCACACGAAGGGCGTGGCGAGGTCGACCGGCCGGCCCTCGCCGTCGTCGCCCCCGGCCGCCCACTCCCGGACCCCGTCGGGCCCCACCACGACGAGCACCGCGCCGGGCGCGCCCACCTCGTCGCGGAACCACCGCAGGTCCTCGGCGGCCCCGCCCGGCCCGGCTGCGGGTGGCGGTAGGGCCGCAGCGGGCGGAAGGACCGCGGCGGGCGGAAGGACCGCGGCGGGCGGAAGGACCGCGGCGGGCGAGGAGACCGCCACCACCACGACGAGGCACGCGCGGAGCACGCGGCCGAGAACGGCCGGGGGTCGAGGGCGGGTTCCGGAGCAAGCGGCCAACATGCCCCCGACGCTAGGTTCGCGGCCCCGCCGCCCACATCGGGGCGATCACCCGGTTCGACCCGCGTCCCGGCACTCAGGGCCGGGGGCTGCCCTCGCCGTCGTCCCCACCGTCGCCCTCGTCCCCGCTGCGCGCCTTCCTGGCCCGCGCCTCGGCCCTGGCCTGCGCCTTCTCCTCCTTGGCGGCCGCCTTCGCCTCGGCCCGCGCGGCCTTGGCCTCCGCCTTGGCGCGGGCCTGCTCGGCGGCCGCCTTCTCCGCGGCCAGCAGCTCGGCCTCGGCTCGGCCCTTCTTGGCCGGGTCCTCGACGGCCGGCTGGATCCGGCCGGGCTCGGTGGTCTCCATGAACTCCACGAGGATCCGCTCGACGGCCTCCGGGTTCTCGACGTGCGGGTAGTGGCCGGTGCCCTCGACGATCTCGAGGCGGCTGGTCGGCAGCGCCTCGTGCGTCTCGTAGGCGTGGGCCACGGGGATGATCGGGTCCTTGTCGCCCCAGATCAACTGGAACGGCAGCTGCCCGGCCAGGTGCAGCCGGTTGTGCGCGGAGACCGCCTGCCCGCGCCCGTCGACCACGGCGCGGAGGGTCTTGAAGAAGGTCTTACGGTGACCGGACTTGCCGAGTGACTCGTACGCGGCCCACGACTCGGACATCGCCTCGGCGCGCACGCCCTTGCCGGCGAGAAAGCGGCGCATCGCATCGCCGGCGTTGACGAACACCGGCGCGGCGGCGCCCGCCAACATGAGCTCGGCCCCCGGCACCGCGAGCATCCGCAGGACCAGGTTGACCTCCTTGCCCAGGCCGCCGCTGCCGATGAGTGCGATCCGCTCGCAGTACTCCGGGTACTGGTAGACGAACTGCATGGCCACGCCGCCGCCGAGCGACTGGCCGATCACGGTGCAGCGCGAGACGCCCTTGGCCACGAGCAGGTCGCGCAGGGCCGAGGCCATGGCGCCGAGCGAGTAGTCGTCGAAGTTCAGCGAGCTCTCGCCGTGACCGGGCAGGTCGGGCGCGATCACGTGATACCGCTTCTCCAGCCGCGGGATCATCGCGCGCCACGTCCGCGAACTGCCGGCCATGCCGTGCATGAGCATGATCGTCTGCCGGCCCTCCCCGACCCCGGACTCCCGGTAGGACAGGTGGTGTCCGTGGGTGAAGACGCGTTCTATGGTCTGTTCCATAGGAGGTTCCCCCTCGTCGGGTCGTTTGACCGCGCCGTCCTTCGTCGCAGAAAACGGACCCTGGTCCATTGTGCGGTATCGGGCGCTGGTGGCGGTGGGTGACCAGGGCGCCCCGACCCGCCGGGCCACCGCGCCGCACGAGCCCAGTGCGGACCGCTCCCGGAAGTGGTGGGGCCACCCGCTCCCTCGGAGATGTCGTAGATCTCGGCGTCGCGGCGCATGCGCTCGACCGGGTACTCGCGGGTGGAGCCCACGCCGCCCAGCGGGTGGACCGGAACAAGCGGGCCTTCTCGGTGTTCTTCATCCCGCTGGTGCCGCTGGGCTCGTCGTACTCGGCCACGTGCACCGCGTGCGCGGCAACCATGCGGCTCACCCGTGGGCAGGCAGACCAGATCCTCCACGGCGCGGCCTAACGGAAAGCACCTCTCGGTGTTTCCGTCGGGGACATAGAGTGGCCGCATGACCACCTCGTCCCGCCGTTCCCCCGTCCGCCGCGTCGTCGCCCTGTCCGCCTGCACCGCCGCCGTCGCCACCGTGCTCCTCGGCGCCGCCCCCGCGGCCGGCGCCCGGTCGGCCGAGGGCACCACCGACCTCGGCAGCGTGACCCTCACCCCGTCGGCCGCGTTCAGCGGCAGCACCACCACCTTGGACCTGCGCACCAACAGCCTCGGCATGCCCACCCCGTGGGGCAGCCGGGTGTCCATCGGCAGCCTCGGCATGTCCGGCGAGGTCCTGGACACCGCGTCGCTCGGCGTACTCGTCGGCGCCGCCGCGGTGGCCGGCGCCGTCGCGCTCGGCGGCTGATCCCGGCCCGGCGGCAGAGTCCGGGGCCCGGCAGGGCGGCATCTTACGCCCCTCCGGGCGCTCCCGCGACTGGTTGACGGCCCCCCGGCGCCTGGAAGAGTCCTGTGACACAGCAGGTCTCACCCCAGCCCCGAGAGGAGCAGTCATGGCCGCCAAGAAGAAGTCCGCCGCGTCCGGTGCCAAGTCCACCGCCAAGAAGATCGCCGACAAGGCCGAGCAGATCGCCGAGGACATCGCCGGGGGCGGCGACGTCGTGCCCGGCGCGCCCGCCGCGAAGCCCCCGACCGTCGAGGAGCCCACCGAGCCGACCGGCCCGCTGCCCACCAAGCACGACCAGTCCGGCCCAACCCCGCACAGCCCGACAGGCGAGCGGTCGTCGGACGGCGAGGACGCGAACCGGCAGCAGGGCGAGTTCCTCACCACCGCCCAGGGCGCCCGGGTCACCGACACCGACCACTCGCTCAAGGCCGGCCGCCGCGGGCCGACCCTCCTACAGGATCACCACCTGCGGGAGAAGATCATGCACTTCGACCACGAACGCATCCCGGAGCGCGTGGTCCATGCCCGCGGGGCCGGCGCGCACGGCGTGTTCCGCGCCAACGGCGCCGCCGCCAGCGTCTGCAAGGCCGGCGTGTTCGCCGAGGGCAAGGAGACCGAGGTCTTCGTCCGCTTCTCCACCGTGCTCGGCAACCGCGGCTCCGCCGACACCGTCCGCGACACCCGCGGATTCGCGACCAAGTTCTACACCGACGAGGGCACGTGGGACCTGGTCGGCAACAACATCCCCGTGTTCTTCATCCAGGACGCCATCAAGTTCCCCGACGTCGTCCACGCCGGGAAGCCGCACCCGGACCGCGAGATCCCGCAGGCCCAGAGCGCGCACGACACCTTCTGGGACTTCGTCTCCCTCCACACCGAGGCGCAGCACCACACCCTGTGGAACATGTCCGACCGCGGCATCCCGCGCTCGTATCGGATGATGGAAGGCTTCGGCATCCACACCTTCCGGCTCATCAACGACGCCGGCGAGACGAGCCTGGTGAAGTTCCACTGGAAGCCCCACCTCGGCGTCCACTCGCAGGTGTGGGAAGAGGCCCAGATCACCGCCGGCATGGACCCGGACTTCCACCGCCGCGACCTGGCCGACGCCATCGAGGCCGGCGCCTTCCCCAAGTGGGACCTCGGCATCCAGGTCTTCCCGGACACCGTCGACGAGAACGGCGTCAGCGAGATGTTCCACGGCATCGACCTGCTCGACCCGACCAAGATCGTGCCGGAGGAACTCGCGCCGGTGCAGGTCATAGGCACCATGGAGCTCAACGCCAACGTCAAGAACTTCTTCGCCGAGACCGAGCAGGTCGCTTTCCACCCAGGCCACCTCGTGCCGGGTATCGACGTCACCAACGACCCGCTCCTGCAGGGCCGGCTATTCTCCTACCTCGACACCCAGCTCACACGCCTGGGCGGGCCGAACTTCGGTCAGATCCCCATCAACCGCCCGCACGCCCCGGTCAACGACATGCTCCGGGACGGCTTCCACCAGCAGGCCGACCACGCGGGCGTGGCCCCGTATCAACCCAACACCCTCGACGGCGGTTGTCCGTTCATGGCGGGCACCACCGATGGCGCGCTGGTCGAGGTGGCGCAGGGGATCGCCGACGCGCAGATCGAACGCCGGTCTCCCGCGACTTTCGACGACCACTTCTCGCAGGCCACGCTGTTCTACGCCAGTCTCACCGACGTGGAGAGGGAGCACGTCGCCGAGGCGTACACCTTCGAACTGGGCAAATGCTACGAGGAGGCCATCAAGGCCCGGCAGGTCGAGAAACTCGCTCACATCGACCACGACCTGGCCGTCACCGTGGCCGCCGGACTGGGACTGCCCGCACCTGCG
Source organism: Dietzia sp. 179-F 9C3 NHS (assembly GCF_045369825.1). Taxonomy (NCBI): domain Bacteria; kingdom Bacillati; phylum Actinomycetota; class Actinomycetes; order Mycobacteriales; family Dietziaceae; genus Dietzia; species Dietzia sp. 179-F 9C3 NHS. The sequence goes on along the minus strand of NZ_JBIQES010000019.1, from coordinate 21,298 downwards.
AAAGTGCCCGTCGCGGAGGTCGTCACCAGCCCGGCGCTCTCGCAGATCGGCAAGGAGTGGCCGTCGGACGGTCGCCAGATCGGCATCCTCGTCACCGAGGACTCCGACGTGGATACAGTATCCGAGCTCGTGCAGGCGGTGTTCGACGACGGCATGGTGCCGTTGGTGATCGCACCGACCGGCGGGGTTCTGGGGGACACTGAGGCCGGTACGGCCGTGCCGGTGTCCCGGACCTATCAGACGCAGCGGTCCATCGAGTTCGACGCGATCGTGGTGGTCGATCTCCCCGCCAACCCGCGCACGGACATCCTCATCAGCGAGATGTTCCGGCACAAGAAGGCCATCGCGTCGCTCGCGTCAGTCGACCGGTACACGGAATTCGGGATCACCTCGGACACGCCCGGCGTCGTTCAGGCGGACTCCGCGGGCGGGGTGGTGCCCGCGCTCAAGCCGCTGCTGGCCAACCACCGCATGTGGGAGCGGCCCGACCCGGCGCGGGTCTGAATCTCGGGTGCGGCTGCGGGCCGGGTGTGCGGCTCGGCCCCACCGCGGGCCGGGTCTGATGCTCGCCGCAGCCGCGATACCCGACCTGTGGCATGCGGAACGGAGGGGATCAGCGCGAGGACTCCATCACGGCGACGCGCTCGGGGAAGTCCTCCCGGTGGCGCCGCGCGTGCGCCCGGAACGCCTTATAGGCGCGTTCTCGCTCCGGGGAGGCGAGGAAAGCGCTGATCGCGGCGTCGACCTCCACCGGGTGCCCGCCCGCCCCCACGTCCTCGACAGTCGAGCCGTCCGATTCGGGCGTGAACTGGTTGGTCATCGGGCTCCACGAGATCGAGATCCGCACCCGGGTCGGCGCATACCCGTCTTCGGTCACCTCGACGGTCGCCCACCACTGCTCCAGCAGATCGCTCAGCGGACCCATCCCGATCGACTCCAGCGTCACAGTGGTCACGGTGGTCTCCTTCCAGGGTCATCCCGTTCCGCGGCACGCGGCCCGTGTGGCGAGAGCCTACGTCGACCCGGCTGAACGCCGACTGAGGCGACGGCGGCGGTGCCCGGACAGCTCCATGACGAGCAGCAGCGGCAGCAGGAATGCGACGCCGGCCACGGCGAGCGCCAGCCATGTGAGCGGCGCGAGACCGCGGGGGTCGGGGGCGGGTTCGGGGCCCGGTGTACTCACCTGGTGCACGCTATGCCCGCTCGCTGAAAGAACGCGAAGAACCGGTTCAGCCGGCGATCGTGGTGCCGATCCCGCGGGAACCCCGGTGCAGTAACAGGGTCGGGGAGGTTCCCGCGACCGGAGGCCGGCGGCCGCGAGTGGCGGTAGCGTCGTTGGCGTGACCGACCCGAGAGCCTCCGATCCACACAGCCCGGAGCCCCACCGCCCCGGCCCGTACCGCTTCGAGACGAACCGCGTGATCCCGGCACCCGTTTCCGAGATCTTCGCCGTGCTCTGTGATCCCGACGGCCACGTGGCCATCGACTCCTCCGGCATGCTGCAGTCCGCCGACGGCGCGGCCGTCGCCGCCGAGGGCGATACCTTCGTCGTCCACATGGACCGCGAAGCACTCGGCGACTACAACCTGGGCCACTACGACGTCACGGTGGTCATCACCCGGTTCGTTCCGCCCACCGGCGGCACCGCCGAGATCGCCTGGACCATCGAGGGCGACATCGAACCGCCCATCGGGCACGTCTACGGCTACAGGTTGACTCCTGTAGAGGATTCCGGTGACGGCCCGATGACGGACGTGCTGAGTTACTACGACTGGTCCGAAGCACACCCCGACTGGCGCGACTCGGGAGTTCTCCCGGTGCTCGACGCCAAGGCGCTCAGGGCGACGCTCGGGATCCTCGAGCGCGCGGTACGGAGAGGATACGTCCGTGGCTGAAGCCCCGAGCCCCGGCACCGGACCGGGCATGGGCGGGGGCGGGGGCGGGGGCCACGAGATCACGTTCGCCCGCGGTCCACTGCAGTTCCGCGCCGTCGACGCCGGGCCCTCCGGCGGAGAGCCGGTGGTCCTGCTCCACGGCTTCCCCCAACGCGTGAGCAGCTGGGACGCGGTCGCACCGCGCCTAAACGAGGCGGGCTTGCGGACCCTGGCCCTGGACCAACGCGGCTACTGCGCCACCGCCCGCCCGCGGGGCCGGCGTGCCTATCGCCTGCCGGAACTCGTCGGCGACGTGGTGGGCCTGCTCGACGCCGCCGGGCTGGACTCCGCGCACATCGTGGGTCACGACTGGGGTGCCGCGGTGGCGTGGGGGATCGCCGGGACGCACCCCGACCGCGTCCGGACCCTCACGGCCGTGTCGGTCCCGCACCCGGCGGCCTTCCTGCGCGCGATGGTCACCTCCGATCAGCTGCTGCGGTCCTGGTACATAGGCTTCTTCCAGCTGCCGCGGATCCCCGAGCGACTGCTCACCTCGGGCGGACCGCGCGCCGAGCGGGCGCTGGCGCGGATGGGCATGACGCCGGAGATGATCGACCGCTTCCGCCGGGAGATGGTCGCCGACGGCGCGATCCCCGGCGGCCTGGGCTGGTACCGCGCACTCCCCTGTGGTTCGCCCCGGGCCGCGACCGCGCGGGTCCGCGTGCCCACGACCTTCGTCTGGTCCGACCGGGACCCGGCGCTCGGCCGCGGCGGCGCCTTGCTGACCGGCCGCCACGTCGAGGCGGACTACCGGTTCGTCGAACTCCCCGGGGTGAGCCACTGGATCCTGGAGGAGCGGCCCGGGGAGCTGGCCGACGAGATCATCGCTCGCGTGCGCGGTTGACCGGGATCGTCGCCGCCACGGCGGCCGCCACCAGCGCGACGCCGCCGCCGATGAGCAGGCCCACCCGGAAGCCCGCCTCGGTGGGCGCGACGATCCCCTCGAAGTCCAGGGTCATCTGCGAGAGCACGACACCGATCACCGCCGCCGAGCTCGTGGTGCCGATCGACCGCATGAGGGTGTTGAAGCTGTTGGCCGAGCCCATCTCGGAGTGCGGGACGGACGCCATGATGAGCGCGGGCATCGCGCCGTACGCCAGGCCCACACCGCCGCTGATGATGATGCCCGCGGTCATCACGCCCCACGGGGATCCCATGAGGACGACGGCCGCGAGGTAGCCGGCCGCGATCACGAGCGCGCCGGAGACCAGGGTGGGCCGGGGGCCGCGGGCGATGATGAGGCGCGCGCTGAGCGGCGAGACCGCCATCATGGCCAGCCCACCGGGTGCGCTCCACAGGCCCATGGCCAACATCGACTGCCCGAGCCCGTGCCCGGTGGCCGTCGGTAGCTGCAGCACCTGGGGCAGCACGAGCAGCTGGGCGTACAGGCCCATGCCCACGAGCACCGAGGCGATGTTGGTCATGAGCACGGGCGGGTGCGCGGCGATCCGCAGGTCGACCAGCGGCGACGGATGGCGCAGGACCCACCACCCCCACGCGGCGAACGCCACCACGGCCAGAACGACCAGGCCGCCGGTGATCCCGCTCGTCCAGCCCCAGTCCGCGCCCTTGGACACGGCCAGCAGGAGCGAGATGAGCGCCACCGCGAGGCCGAGGGCCCCCACGACGTCGAGGGTGCCGTCGGGTTTGGCCGCCGGGACCGACTCGAGCCGGAGGGCCATGAGCACCATGATCGCCGCGCCCAGGGCACTCGAGCCCCAGAACATCCACTGCCACGAGCCGTACTGCGCGAGCGCCGCCGCGGCCGGCAGTCCGAGTGCGCCGCCCACGCCGAGCGAGGAGCTCATGAAGCTGATCGCGGACGGCAGCCGCGGGGCCGGGAGCGACTCGCGCATGGTCGCGATGCCGATGGGGATCACACCGATGCCCATCCCCTGCAGCGCCCGGCCGATGAGCATCGGCCACAGGGAGGTGGCCAGCGCGCACAGCACCGACCCCAGCACCATCACCGCCGTGCACCCGATGAGCACGTACTTCTTGGGGTAGAGGTCGCCGAGCCGGCCCATCACCGGCCCGGCCACGGCGCCCGAGAGGAGCGTGACCGTGACGACCCAGGTGGCGTTGGTCGCCGACGTGCCGAGGATCTCCGGCAGCCGGCCGAGCAGCGGGATCACGAGGGTCTGCGTGAGCGACATGACGATCCCGGCGAAGGACAGAACGGCGATGAGCACGTTCTCCCGCGACCGCACAGCGTCTCCGCTCCGCGTCCTGCCGCCCATACCGCGCCTCTTCCACCCGTGGTTCACCGTGATTTCGGAACACTACAGACCGGGGTGGAACACGTTCCCACCGCTCCGGTCTCCGGCTAGCCTGCCCGGTATGGCCTTCCTCGTGAAGTACGGCCTGGTCGTGCTCGCGCTCGGCGCGTGGACCGGCTGGATCGTCGCCGCCCAACTCGCCTTTCCCGCGGTGTTCGAGCGCCTCCGGGTGCGCGAGCCGCGGCGGCTCCTGCAGCTGCACCTGGACTACGTGATCATGGGCGTGCTCGTCATCGCCGTCGGCGCGATCCTGCCCGACCTGCCGGTGTGGGTCCAGGTGCTGCTCGTCATCGGCACCCTGCTCAACCCGCTGCTGTTCCTGCCGCTGGCCTTCCTGCCGCACGCGCCCAGGACGCTCTGGTACCAGCTGCTCAGCGTGTTCTCGTTCGCCTGCGTCACGGCGAGCCTCACCGCCGCGGCCGCGATCGGCGTGGCCGCCTGACCTCCCCCGGCATCTGCTCCGGCATCTGCTCCTGCAGCTGCCCGCCACGGACGGCACGAGCCGGGGCAGCTGCCGCGTCTTTCCACCGCTGCCCCTTTACGTGCACGTCTGCCACGGCGCGCGCCGGGGCGGACGTGCGCGAAAGGGGGCGAGGCGCCCGCCCCTGGACCCAACGCCCCTACAGCAGCGCCTCGGCCGCCCGGCGCCAGTCGTCCACCGGCGGGACCAGAACGTTCTCGCCGAGCACCTGCACCAGGACCGTCGAGGCGCCGGCGTCGAGGTGTTCCTGCACGCGGGCGCGGGTCGCCTCCAGGCCGCGCGTGACCAGGGCCTCCTTGAGTCGGTCGCTGCCGCCACGGACGTAGTCGGACTCGTCGAAGCCCTGCCGGGTCCAGGAGTTCCGGTAGTTGGGCAGGCCGGTGTAGATGTTCAGGTGGTCATGGGCGCGGGAACGCCACACCTCGTCGTCGTCCTCCACCCCCGGGGCCAGGACCGCGGCGTGCTCCACGACCAGGGCGGGCCCCTCCTCGCCGGGGCCGTTCCCCCCGGTGCCGCCGAGGATCTCCCGCGCCCGGGCGGTGTGCTCGGGCAGCGTGAGGTAGGGGTGCGCGCCGGCGGTGCGGTCGCGCGAGAGCTCGAGCATCTTCGGGCCGAGCGCGGCCAGCACGACCGGCGGCATCACGTCTTCCCCGGCTGCGGTTCCGCGGGTGCCGTCGAGCGCGTCGAGGTACTCGCGCATCGCGGCGAGCGGGCGGCCGTAGGTGTGTCCGCGGAGCCGCTCGACCAGCGGCGCGTGCGAGACGCCGAGCCCCAGCACGAAGCGGCCCGGATGCAGCGCCTCGATCGTGCGGGCGGCGGCTCCCGCGGCGGAGGCGTCGCGTCCATAGATGTTGGCGATGCCGGTGCCGATCGCCATCCGCCGCGTCGCGCCCAGGTACAGCTGCGCGGCGGTCAACGCCTCGCGGCCCACCGCCTCGCCGAACCACAGCGAACCCCAGCCCTGCTCGTCCAGTTCGCCGAGCAGGTCCGGGATCGCGGCCGCACGCACCCCCTCCAGCGAGCCGGTCCACAGGCCGACGCGACCCAGGTGCGCGCGGCCGGCGGGGGTCGGGGCGGTGTCCTCGGGCGTGACGGCGCTCATTCCTACGAGTGTGCCCGTTCCGGCGGCGCCGGCGCAGCGGTCGCGACACACTTGCCGAGGCGCGCCGCCTCCCGCGGACCCGAGCGGGGACGGCGCACGACGCGAGGGAGAGCTGCCTGATGTACGAGTGGTCCGAGACCGACCTCATGGCGCGCGACGCCGTCCGCGCCTTTATCGACAAGGAGATCCGCCCGAATCTCGACGCGCTGGAGAGCGGCGAGATCCCGCCGTATCCCATCATCCGGAAGCTGTTCGCGGAGTTCGGGATAGACGCCATGGCCCGCGACGGCGTGGAGAAGGCCCTGGCCCGTGAGCGGGCGAACGGCAACGGCGATGCACCGGGTGGAGTGGACGGTGACACGCCTGTGGACGGCTCCGCCTCTGGTGACGACGACGCCACCGGGCCGTCCGACACCGGGGGCGGTGGCGGCGCCTTCGGCGGCCGGGACTCGCTCATGGTCGTGGTGATCAGCGAACTGGCGGGGGTGTGCATGGGCCTGGTGTCGGCGCTCGGGGTGAGTCTCGGGCTGGGTGCCACGACCATCATGTCGCGGGGGACGCTGGCGCAGAAGGAACGCTGGCTGCCGGGGATCGTGACCATGGAGAAGGTGGCCTCGTGGGCGATCACCGAGCCGGACTCGGGCTCGGACGCGTTCGGCGGGATGCGGACCTACGTCCGTCGCGACGGCGAGGACTACATCCTCAACGGCCAGAAGACGTTCATCACCAACGGCCCGTATGCCGACGTGATGATCGTCTACGCCAAACTCGATGACGGCGGTTCGGGCGGCGGCGAGTCCGCTGAGGACAAACGCAACCGCAAGGTGCTCACCTTTGTGCTCGACAAGGGCATGGAAGGGCTCACCCAGAGTGCGCCCTTCGCCAAGATGGGACTGCACAGTTCCCCCACCGGCGAGCTGTTCTTCAACGACGTCCGCCTGGGCCGCGACCGGCTGCTCGGCGAGTCCGAGGAGGGCCGCGGCGGGGACGGGCGCGAATCCGCGCGGTCGAGTTTCACGGCCGAGCGCACGGGCGTGGCGATCATGGCGCTCGGGATCATTGAAGAATGTCGCCGGCTGTGCATCGACTACGCGCGCGAGCGGACGCTGTGGGGCCAGGAGATCGGGAAGTTCCAACTGATCCAGCTCAAGCTCGCCAAAATGGAGATCGCGCGACTCAACGTCCAGAACATGGTCTTCCACTCGATCGAGCGTGCCCGGGCCGGGAAGCCGCTGTCGCTGGCGGAGGCCTCGGCCATGAAGCTGTACTCGTCCGAGGCCGCCACGGACGTGGCGATGGACGCCGTGCAGCTGTTCGGCGGCAACGGCTACATGGCCGAATACCGGGTGGAGCAGCTGGCCCGCGACGCCAAGTCGCTCATGATCTACGCGGGCAGCAACGAGATCCAGGTGACCCACATCGCCAAAGGGCTGCTGGAGACCGGCGAGCGGTTCGCTCTGGCGGCCGAGGGACTCACCCATGTCTCCGGATAGTGCACTGGTAGCCACCCCTGTCGGGACGATGACACTCGCGGACTTTCTCCCCACCCGTGCCTTCGAACTGACCGTCCACGGAATCGACCTCGCGTCGGCATCTCAGCAGCCGATCCCACATGCACACATCGCGCACTGGCCGAGGCGCAGAGGAGCCACTGCCGACCACGGCACTCATGCCCGGCAGTGGCCTGCGGGCGCGGTCAGGCGCCGTCTGCGTTGCTGCGGTGGCGTCGGTTCCTCACCTGCGCGATAAGGACGGGCACAATCAGACCGGTGAGGGCGATCGCTAGATAGAGGCCCGTGCGGTCGCCGCTGGTCTGCAGCATCTCCGGCGGTTCGGGGGTGTTAGACGCATCCAGCACACTGTTGGTGTCGGCGCCACTGATCACTCCCTGGATCCACGGTGCGGAACCGGCGACCGTCGTGATGGCGGCGCTCGGCGACGGCAGATCCGGGTCGCCATTCGACGTGCCCGCCGTGGCAACGCCGGCAACCTTTCCGCCGACGAAGAACGGGGCACCCGAATCACCGCCCTGGGTGCCTTCACCTCCCAGCGAATGAACATCGATGATATCGCTGGCGATCATGGCGGTAACCGACGGATCACCACCGGCGGGGACGTCATCCGATGCGCCCGGCGCGGTCATCCCCGGCCCCTCATCGATCGATCCACCTGGGGCGTCGCCGCTGTCGTCGGTGAGCGGTCCGCCGAAGGCGGGGATGCTCTCGGTGCCATCGGGTGAGATCGACGGCTGCACGCTGCCGTCGACGATCGGCCCTCCCGGTGCCGGCACGGATTCGACGCCGCCGACATCGCCCGGGTCACCCATCTCCCCGCCCTCGTGTGGGGCCTGTGCCATTCCACCAAGGATCTCCTTCACCTCCATGCGGGCCATCGGGAGCTTTCCTTTCCGGGCCAACGACGAGCTGCTGCTCCAGCCGTAGAGGGTGCCGATGTCACCGGGCTGGGGCACCTCGGAAGCGATGTCGACAGGCTTGACGGACGTCACCTTGCGGTCGAGGTGCATGAGACCGATGTCCGCCGTGGGTGCCATCGCCCACGAGTCGATGTCGAAGACTTCGTCTCCGATGCGGGCCTGCGAGCCCTCGTTGTTCACCGACTCGAGACAGTGCCGGGCAGTGAGAACCCACTGATCCGCGATGAGGGATCCGGTGCAGTCTCCGAAGCCTCCGGCGCGGCCGATTTTCAGGGAGACGGTCGCATTGCTTTCCGGCGACGAGGGCGCTTCTTGGGCATGCTCCAATGCGTGAGCCGGCGTAGCACCGAAGGCCAGGAACCCGGCCACGAATGCCGCAGCGATTGCCTTTGCATTTTTCACTTGTGAGCCCTTCTTCCAGCCGGAATCGCAGTCGTGATGATGGTAGCGACGAGTCGCTCCACGGGGCCTTGCCCCACGAAGTGTTTCCACAGCGCTGAAACGACCAGGAAGAACACGACAAAGCCCCCTGCGGAAAGCGTGGAATGCAGTGCAACGTTGTGCTGCCAGTAGTAGGCGGTGAGGACATGCAGCATGTAGACGGTCAAAGACATCGAGCCCATGGCGGCAACGGGGAAAGAAAGCTTCGGCGCCTTCTCGCCCACGAGGAGGCACACGTGGAGAATGACGGCGGATGCGGCCACCGAGAGAAGGATTTCACCCAAGACGCCCGTGTGGCCCGTGAACCGCAACCAGCCGGGCACGTTCATCTGGAACCGGAAGTACATGCCGATCGCAACGACGACGAGGCTCACGCCGGTGACCACCCACGACGTGGACTTTCGCCGCTCGGAACCGGTGACGAAGCACTTCACGTAGACCTCGTACAGCAGCATGCCGCCGATGAAGTACGCAATCCACGCAAGCAGCGGGTAGATCTGGGGCAGCGTGTACGGGGCGTATCGAAATGTAGCTGCAGCCGACGCGGCGGCGAACAGAGCCATTTTCCACCAGACGTTCAAGGGGGGAACCCAGGAGACGATGATCATGGTCATGCCCATCACCACCAGAACGACCTGGATTTGGCCGCCGACCGGGAGCAATGCCAGGCCCAGCAGGAGAACGACGCTTCCTCGGACGATGAGACGGAGGAGCGTATCGAATGAGTAGTTGCGCCCGATTACCATGAGCGTCGTTCCCGCGATCACCGCAAACAGCGCCGATGGCACACCGTTCATGATGACCTTCGTGCTCCACAACAATGAAGCCATGTGCACGATTATCATTCCGATAATCGCGAGACCGCGGGCCACATCCAAGCCCACAATGCGCGAAGGTGTAGACACCTATATTCCGCCCCTTCTGTGCGCGCACGTGAAAACGCGCGTTCCATGACCACACCGCCCACGGGCCATCATGGCCGGGGTCGGCGCGAAGTCCGTTACCGTGACAGCCGAGTGAAACAAGTCAAGGTAAGTCGGACCAAACGGATACCTAAGGCCTGCCTTTGATGTCTTTAGTGCTCTGCTGACAGTGCGGGCTGCGGGTCACCGGTGATCGATCGTCCCGCCGCATCGGCGGCGCTCGTGCAGCGCTTCTCAGCTCTGGTCGTGTGGCAGCGTTGTCCGGCGGCTAGTTGTACCCGGCGGTTCGGGCGGCGGCGAGCCTGCTGAGGAGCACCTTTCGCCAAGATGGGACTGCACAGTTCCCCCACCGGCGAGCTGTTCTTCAACTACCGGGTGGAGCAGCTGGCCCGCGACGCCAAGTCGCTCATGATCTACGCGGGCAGCAACGAGATCCAGGTGACCCACATCGCCAAAGGGCTGCTGGCGCGGTGAGACCGGCGAGCGCGTCGAGACAGTCTCCCGATAGCGCTGTGCGCATTGACTGCCACGATCTGCGGCAGGAAGACTTGCCCGATGACGTATCGAACGTGGTTCGCTCTGGCGGCCGAGGGATTCACCAAAGTCACCGAAGGCCTCCGCTCCACCGATCTCACGCGTCCCGGGCTGGGTGACTGGGACCTACGGGCTCTTCTCGGTCACACCACCCGGGCGTTTCTCACCATCGAGTCCTATCTCCGGTCACCAGCCGGCACATCAGCACCGGATCTGGCAGGCCCGGCGGGGTACTTTCGCGCAGCCGCTGCTGGCGGGCTCGCCGACCCTACCGAGGTCATCGCTCGGGGCCGGGACGCGGGGGCCGCGCTGGGGGAGAATCCGATCGGCGCCGCGCTCGAGATCGCTCTACGCGTGACCGCCGTCATCGATGCCAGCCCCGATAGTGCGCTGGTCGCCACCCCTGTCGGGACGATGACACTCGCGGACTACCTCCCCACCCGTGCATTCGAACTGACCGTCCACGGAATCGACCTCGCGACGGCATCTCAGCAGCCGATCCCACATGCACTCACCGAAGCCGCGGCCTACTGTGTGGCTCTTCTCGCCGACATCGCGTCCCCGTCCGATCGCATACTTGCGGTGCTGGCACTGACGGGTCGAGCTGGACTACCGGCAGGATTCTCACTTCTGTGACCAGGCCTCGGTGACTCGGGGGCTGACCACCCCGCACCGGTTGACGGCGCCCTCGACGGCCGTACCGTCACCGCATGACCACCGAGATGCTGCACACGTACCTGCAGGACCACCACGCTGGCGCGGCCGCGGGTGTCGACCTGTTCCGTCGGGTCGCCGAAGATCACCACGACCCTCATGTTCGCGAGGTGGTCTCCCGGCTCGGGGACCAAATCGAGGAGGACAAGCGTTCCCTCGAAGACCTGATGTCGCTCGTGGGCACATCGCCCTCCCCCCTCAAAGACCTGCCCGCCCGCGCCGCCGAGAAGGTCGGCCAACTCAAGCCCAACCAGCGGCTTGCCGAGCGGTCCCCGCTCAGTGACCTGCTGGAGCTCGAGGCGCTGACCCTGGCCGTGACCGGCAAGGAACTCGGGTGGAAGGCCCTGATCGACATCGCCGACCCTCGCCTACCTCGGGCGACGCTCGATAAGTTGTCCACTCGCGCAAGAGAACAGGGCGAAGAACTGGAGCGGCTCCGGCTGCGGTGCACGGACGCACTGCACCGGGAGTGAGCGGGGGCCCGGGCCGCCCGGTTCGACAGGAAACTAGCCGCCTTCCGGAGCTGCGCCGCTGGAGCCCACCTCGACCTCATACAGTGCACGGATCGCGTCCGCGGCCTCATCGAGGGGTGCGATCTCCCGACGGGCCCGGCACACGGCCACCGCCCCTTCGAGAATGCACAGCGACTGCAGGGCAAGGCGATCCGCCGACGTCGTCGTCATACCTCTCTCCCCCAATATCCGCGCCAATACCGACTGCCACCGCCCAAACGCCTCCCCCGCCTGCTCGGTCAGCTCGGGCAGCGCCGGATCGGCGTCCACCACCACGGCGAGCACCGGACATCCCGCGCGGTAGTTGCTCGTGAGCAACTGCTCGCGCCAGAGCGCGACGAATGCGTCCAGCGCGACAGCCGGATCGCCCTCCCCCGCCGCCCCGGCGAGCTCGATCATCGATTCAGTCGCGAACTCGACCGCCTCCGACAGCAGTTGCGCGCGTCCGCCGGGAAAGTGGTGGTACACGGACCCGCGCGGCGCACCGCTGGCCGCCAGGACCTTGTCGATGGTCGTCCCCGCCACCCCGTTCTCCCGCAACAGGACCGCGGCGGTGCGGACCATCTTCTCGCGCGTCGCACCGCGCCGTCCCCGGCCGGCCTCCGGCGGACTCGATCTCCCTGTGGGCATGCCCTGCATTCTACGTACTATGCTCTATGTCATAGTAGAGGCACGACAGGGCGGACCCATCAATCCGCCCCCCGGGAACGGAGCAGGCATGTCACAGCAGATCGGCCCCGTCAAGAGAGCACTGTCCTCGGCACGCGGCATGCAGATCGGGATGCTCTTCTGGCCGCCCTACCTCGCCGCGGGCATCCGCGTCGAGCACATCGCCCCCGACTTCAGTCGAGCACGCGTGCGGCTGAACAAGCGGCCGTGGAACACCAACTACGTCGGCACGGCTTTCGGCGGATCACTGTTCTCGATGTCCGACCCGTTCTGGATGTTCCTGTTGATGCGCCGTCTGGGGTCGGAGTACGTGGTGTGGGACGTGGCCGGCGAGATCGACTTCGTCTCCCCCGGGCGCACGGCCGTACACGCGGAGTTCGAGGTGACCGCCGAGCAGGTCGACGAGATCCGCGACGCGGCCGCCGGAGGCGACAAGGTGCTGCGCTGGTTCAGCACCGACCTGACCGACGACACGGGAGAGGTCGTGGCTCGGGTCCGCAAGCAGATTTACATCCGACGCAAGCGCGATGCCCGCGAGCAGGGTGCGGCTGCGGCCAACGCTTCCGTCACGCCGGCCTAAATGCCGCAATCCGCTACTCGACCGGCGGGTCCGCTACACCTGTTGAGGTAGCGGACCCCGCCGGACGAGTAGCGGATGCGGGGAAACGTAAAGGTCAGGCGTTCGCGCCCTGCTGCTCGCGGACGGCGCTGAGGATCTCGCCGACGCGGTCCTTGGCGTCACCGAACAGCATGTCGGTGTTGTCGCGGAAGAACAGCGGGTTCTGCACGCCGGCGTAGCCCGCGGCCATTGAGCGCTTGAACACGATGACGTTCTCCGCCTCCCACACGTGCAGCACGGGCATGCCGGCGATCGGGCTGCCCGGGTCCTCGGCGGCGTCCGGGTTGACCGTGTCGTTGGCGCCGATGACCAGCACGACGTCGGTGTCGGCGAAGTCGTCGTTGATCTCGTCGAGCTCGAGCACGATGTCGTACGGCACCTTGGCCTCGGCCAGCAGTACGTTCATGTGCCCGGGGAGGCGACCGGCGACGGGGTGCACGGCGAACCGCACGTCCACTCCACGCTCGCGCAACGCGCGGGTGAGGTCGGCGACCGGGTACTGGGCCTGGGCGACGGCCATGCCGTAACCGGGCGCAATGATCACCGAATTCGCATTGGCGAGCATCTCCGCGGCACCGGCGACGTCGATTTCGGTGTGCTCGCCGTGGTCCTTGCCCTCACCGGAGGAGGCCTCGATGCCGAAGCCGCCCATGATGACCGAGATGAAGGACCGGTTCATGGCCTTGCACATGATGTACGACAGGTAGGCACCCGAGGAGCCGACCAGCGCGCCGGTGACGATGAGCAGGTCATTGCCGAGCAGGAAGCCCGTGGCCGCGGCGGCCCAGCCGGAGTACGAGTTGAGCATCGACACGACGACGGGCATGTCGCCGCCGCCGATGGAGGCCACGAGGTGCCAGCCCAGCGCCAGGGCCAGGACGGTGACGACGATGAGCATCCACAGCGCTGGGGCGATGACGAACCACACGGTGAGCACGACGAACGCCACGAGGATGCCGGCGTTGATGAGGTTCTTGCCCGGCAGCACGAGCGGCGCGGACTTCATCTTGGCGGACAGCTTGAGGTAGGCGACGATCGAGCCGGTAAAGGTGACGGCTCCGATGAAGACGCCGATGAAGACCTCGGCGTGGTGGATCCCGAGCAGCGAACCGGTGAGCTCACCGTGGAGCTCGGGCTCGAGGTAGCCGTTCCAGCCCACCAGCACGGCGGCCAGGCCGACGAACGAGTGGAGCAGGGCGATGAGCTCGGGCATCTCGGTCATCTGCACACTGCGTGCGCGGAGCAGACCGATGGTGGCACCGATGAGCACGGCCACCACCATCAGCACGATGCCGATGGTGGCCGGCTTGTGGTCGAGGGTCAGGGACACGGTGGCCACGAGGGCCAGCGCCATGCCGGCGATGCCGAAGCTCAGGCCCCGGCGGGCGGTCTCGTGCTTGGAGAGGCCGGCCAGCGAGAGGACGAACAGCAGGGCGGCGACGAGGTAGGCCGCGTTGGCGGCGGTCACGAGGGACATCGTCTCAGGCTCCCTTCGAGAACATGCCGAGCATGCGGCGGGTGACGGAGAACCCGCCGAAGACGTTGATGGAGGCGACGAGGATCGCGATGGTCGCCAGGACGAGACCCAGCGTGTTGTCGATCCCCACCTGGAGCAGCGCGCCCACGACGATGACGCCGGAGATCGCGTTGGTCACCGACATGAGCGGGGTGTGCAGCGCGTGGTGCACGTTGCCGATGACGTAGTAGCCGATGACGATGGCCAGCACGAACACGGTGATGTGGCGCGGGATGTCGCCGGGCGCGAAGGCGGTGAGCAGGAACAGCGCCACCATGCCCAGGGCCACGAGCCCCATCTTGGCGCCGGTCGACATCTTCTTCTTCTCGGCCGGCGGCTCGGTGGGCTCGGCGGCGGCAGCGGGGGCCGGGGCCGCGGAGACCTGCACGGGCGGCGGCGGCCACATGAGCTCGCCACCGGAGGTGACGGTGACGCCACGCTGGACGACGTCCTCCATGTCCATCGTCCACTGCCCGTCCTTGCTCGGGGTGACGAGCTTGGCGAGGTTGACGAGGTTCGTGCCGTACAGCTGCGATGCCTGCGCCGGAAGACGCCCCGCCAGGTCGGTGTAACCGATGATCGTGACGCCGTTGTCGGTCACGACGACCTCGTCGGCCACACTGCCCTCGACGTTCCCACCCTGCGCGGCGGCCATGTCGACGATCACCGAGCCGCGCTTCATCGAGGCCACATCTGCGGCGGTGATCAGGCGCGGGGCGGCGCGGCCCGGGATGAGAGCGGTGGTGATGATGATGTCGACGTCCTCGGCCTGCGCCGTGTACAACTCGGCCGCGGCGCGGTCGTAGGCCTCGGAGGTCGCCTTGGCGTAACCGTCGGAGGAGATCTCCTTTTCCTCGTCCGGAACCTCGACCGGCAGGTACTCGCCACCGATCGACTTGACCTGGTCCGCAACCTCGGGCCGCGGATCGGTCGCACGCACGATCGCGCCGAGGCTCGAGGCCGCGCCGATCGCGGCCAGGCCGGCGACACCGGCACCCGCGACGAGGACCTTGGCCGGCGGGACCTTGCCCGCGGCGGTGACCTGACCGGTGAAGAACCGGCCGAAGTGATGAGCAGCCTCGATCACCGCGCGGTAGCCGGCGATGTTGGCCATCGACGACAGCACGTCCATCGACTGCGCGCGCGAGATGCGCGGCACCGCGTCCATGGCCAGTGCGGTCACGTCACGTTCGGTCAGCAGGGCCAGCAGACGCTCGTTCTGCGCGGGGGCCAGAAGACTGACCAGCGTCGCGCCGGAACGAAGCCGTCCGACCTCCTTCTCGGTGGGGACGGCGACCTTCATCACGACATCGCTCGACCAGGCTGTATCACCGTCAACCATCTCGGCACCGGCCTCGGCGTAAGCGGCATCCGCGAACTCGGCACGCGTGCCGGCGCCGGCCTCCACCACGACCCGGTACCCCAGGCCGGCCAGCTTGGTCACGGTCGCAGGCGTAGCCGCCACACGGTTCTCCGCCGAGTTCGACTCAGCGACCACACCGATCACCGAGGGTGCCTCCGCGGCATCCCGGACGTCAGCGTCCGGGGTCACATCTGGGATCTCTTCAAGGCTCGAAGCCATTAGGGGTTCCTTTGAAAGCGTTCTGAACGAACCGGTGCCGCGCACCGGCCCCGATGTTCATGTCTGCGTGACGTATCTATTTGTCTTCCGAGCCCCGGGGACATACCGGGGCTCAGGTGCTCCAGTCAACGATCGACCGATCGGAGCTCACGAGGTGCACCAGGGCAGGAGGGTGGCCCAAACCTCGTCCGCCGAGACGGCGTCTCCCCCGGGAGCGGACGGGGGTGCCGTCGTGACCGCCGGGGGAACTTCCGGCTGAGCCTACGGGACATCGGCTCACGGTAACGAGCCGGTACAGCCCGGCCGGCCCATTCTGTGAGACATCCCACACGAACATGAATTCGTCCTCAGCTCGGGAGGTGTCGATGCGCTCGCGGCGAGGGGACCGACTTGTTTCAGGCAGAGATCGTTCCGGCCACGGTCGTCAGCCAGCACGATGACACCTACCGTGTGACGTACGGCCCGCCTTGTGCGGGAAGGGACGTCGAAAGGTGGTCGATCGCCATGGTGAAGCGTCAGGTACCGAAGCCGAGCGAGATCTTCGAACTCATGCAGTTCCGGAAGCCGAGTCTGGACTTCCGGGCCAACCGCCTGAGCAAAGCGCAGTCGATCCCGGATCTCCGCGCGATCGCCAAGCGGCGTACCCCCGCCGCGGCGTTCGACTACACCGACGGAGCGGCGGACCGCGAGATCTCCCTCACCCGCGCGCGGAAGGCGTTCGAGGACGTCGAACTCCATCCAGGCGTTCTCACCGATGTCTCGGACCTCGATACCACCACGACGATTCTCGGAGGCCCGTCCGCCCTACCGTTCGGCATCGCGCCGATCGGGTTCACCCGGCTCATGCAGACCGAGGGCGAGATCGCCGGAGCCGGGGCCGCGGCCGCCGCTGGGATTCCGTTCTCCCTGTCCACACTGGGGACCACATCGATCGAGGACGTCCGCGCAACCGCGCCGGACGGTCGCCTCTGGTACCAGCTGTACGTGATGAAGGACCGCGACATCTCCTACGGCCTGGTCGACCGCGCGGCCGCGTCCGGATTCGACACCCTACTCTTCACCGTCGACACCCCGATCGCCGGCAACCGCATGCGGGACGCCCGTAACGGCTTCTCCATCCCCCCGCAGCTCACCGCCAAGACCATCCTTGACGCCATCCCGCGACCCTGGTGGTGGTGGGACTTCCTCACCACGCCGAAATTGGAGTTCGCCTCGCTCACCTCCACCGGCGGCACGGTCGGTCAGTTGCTAGACAGCGCGATGGACCCGTCGATCGACTACGAGGACCTCGCCGAGATCCGCCGGATGTGGCCCGGCAAGCTCGCGATCAAGGGAGTCCAGAACGTCGAGGACGCCCAGAAGCTCGTGGACCTCGGTGTGGATGCCATCATCCTGTCCAACCACGGTGGCCGCCAGCTCGACACCGCGCCGGTGCCGTTCCACCTCCTCCCGGAGGTCAGGAAGGCGGTCGGGGACGACGTCGACATCATCATCGACACCGGCATCATGCACGGCGCCGACATCGTCGCCGCCATCGCGATGGGCGCCTCGTTCACCCTCATCGGCAGGGCCTACCTCTACGGCCTGATGGCCGGGGGCCGCGAGGGCGTGGACAGGGCGATCGAGATCCTGTCCTCCGAGGTGCGGCGCACCATGAAGCTACTGCAGGTGGGGTCCGTGGAGGAGCTCGAGCCTCGGCACGTCACCCAACTGCGCTCGCTCGTGCCGATCGAACACGGCGCGCGGCGGCCGGTGTAGCGCGGCCCCCACGGAGCGAACGAGCGCAACCCGCCGACCAGATCCGCAAGGCCGACGTGGAGGCCGGGAAAAGCCTGGCACGACCGCGGCGGAGTCCCAGGAGCTCCGGGAGGCCAAGCGGCGTGTGCGCCTGCTCGAACAGGCCGCTGACGGCGTCCCCCGTCACGGTGGCGCGGGCGGGTACCCAAGATCGCTCGCCAGCCCTGCACCGGCGACGGCGACGGGCGGTGTCGTACCCGGTTGATAAAGTCACCGGTATCACATCAAACCCCAGGTGAGGAGCCATGCGATGGGTGTCGGAACGCGCCGTCCGCGAGCTCGGCCGGGGGCCTCGGCGACCCCCGTTCACGGCGCCACCCCGGGCTGGACGCGCCGGGCATCGTTCCGGGCCGATCGCTCGCTCGGCGGCGTGAGGGGTGCCCTCCCCCGCGCCGGGGAGGGTCGCCCGTGAAGCGCCTCCTGTCGGGCGTCGGAACCCGGTCCGCCCTCGCCCGGGTCTGCGCGGAGCTCATCGGCGACGGCGCGGCGCTCACCGCCGGCGAGGCGGCACTCCTGCGCACCGACGGGGTGCCCGACGAGGTGAACGTCGACGCCGACCTGGTGGCCACCGCCCGCGAGCTCATCTCGGCCGGAGGGGACCCCCTCGGCACCCTCTACTGCCGGATCCACAGCCCGGACGACCGGCGTCCGCTGGGGCAGACCTACACGCCGGGGCCGATCGTCGAGGCGATGGTGCGGTGGGCGCAGGCGCAGGGGACGCCGGCTCGGATCGTCGATCCCGGCTCGGGGTCCGGTCGGTATCTCCTGGCGGCGGCCGCTGCGTTCCCCGGTGCCGAGGTCGTCGCCGTCGAGCTGGACCCCCTCTCCGCGCTGCTGGTGCGGGCCAACATCGCCGTGTCGGGCCTCGGGCACCGGGCGACGGTGCACGTGGGCGACTACCGCGACCTCGTGCTGCCCGCGATCACGGGGACGACCCTGTTCCTGGGCAACCCCCCATACGTCCGGCATCACGGCATAGCACCGGAGTGGAAGGCGTGGCTCACACGCACGGCGCGGGCGCGCGGGCTCAAGGCCAGCGCGCTGGCCGGGCTGCACGTGCACTTCTTTCTGGCGACCGCCGAGCTCGGCAGGCCCGGCGACCGGGGGGCGTTTATCACCAGCTCGGAGTGGCTGGACGTCAACTACGGCTCGCTGGTCCGGGAATTGCTCCTCGACGGCCTCGGGGGCGAGTCGCTGCACGTCATCGAGCCTGAGGTCGAGCCGTTCGACGACGCCACCACGACGGGCGCCATCACCACCTTCACGATCGGCACCCGCCCGGAGGCGATGCGCGTGCGCCGCGTCGGGGAGGTCTCGGCCCTCGGCGACCTTACCGGCGGGCACCTCGTCGACCGGTCGCGGCTGGCGGACACGAGCCGCTGGTCCCTGCTCACCCGGGTCGTCCCCGACGTCCCGGAGGGGTTCGTCGAGCTGGGTGAGCTGTGCCGGGTCCACCGGGGCGCCGTGACCGGATCCAACGCCACCTGGGTCCACGCCCGGGACGGGCTGTCGCTGCCCGAGCGCGTCCTGTTCCCCTCGGTAACCCGGGCACGGGAACTCTTCGGCGCCGGCGAGCGGCTGGACGACACGACGGGGCTACGCGTGGTGATCGACCTGCCCACCGACCTCGACGAGTTCAACGACGAGGAGCGGGCCGGGATCGACCGCTTCCTGCGCCGCGCCCGCCGCGAGGGCGTGCACCGCGGCTACATCGCCTCCCGGCGCCGAGCGTGGTGGAGCGTGGGCCTGCGCGCGCCCGCGCCGATCCTCGCGACCTACATGGCCCGCCGCCCGCCGGCGTTCGTCCGCAACCCCGGCGGGGCCCGACACATCAACATCGCCCACGGGCTCTACCCGCGGCAGGAGCTTGGCGAGGACGTCCTGGACGCCCTCGGCGACTACCTCCGGACGCGGGTCTCCCTGCACCAGGGACGGGTGTACGCCGGCGGGCTGACCAAGTTCGAGCCCAAGGAGATGGAGCGGATCGTGGTCCCGGGCCCGGAGCTGCTGCGTGCGGGGGTCATCGCATGACCGCGACGCCGCCGCGCTGGACCGTGGAGCAGTTCACCGTGGCTGCCGACACCTCCACCGCCCGGTTCCGCGAGCTCCGGATGCAGGAGCCGCTGGAGCAGTACCTGCACTCCTACGAGGATCACCGGCACGCCGTCGAGGTACTGCTCGAGCGGACGGTCGATCTCGCCGCGCTGCACCTGCGCGCCCCGGAGGTTCTGC
This sequence comes from Dietzia sp. 179-F 9C3 NHS, assembly GCF_045369825.1. Taxonomy (NCBI): domain Bacteria; kingdom Bacillati; phylum Actinomycetota; class Actinomycetes; order Mycobacteriales; family Dietziaceae; genus Dietzia; species Dietzia sp. 179-F 9C3 NHS. The sequence continues at coordinate 1,529 of NZ_JBIQES010000019.1, read as the reverse complement.
TCGAGCCGGAGCTGCTCACCGCCGTGCGCTTCCTCGCCTCGCCGTTCATCAGCGCGGACGACCTCAAGACCGTCGCCCAGACCACGCTCAGCGCCTCGGCCCTGCGCGCCGACGACTGGGCGGGGGCGCGCCGCGTGGTGGACGCGGTCCTGCTCGGCCTCGACCGGCACCGCTTCCCCTGGGTCGGCGAGGACCGCCCGCCCACGGACGCCGAGCGAGAGGCCGCCGTCGTGGCCACGGCGTCCCTGGCAGCCACGCAGAGCGTGCAGACCGCACGCCGCACGTCGTCGAAGGACGACCAGGAGCAGCGGGTCGCCGACTATCTCGTCTCCCGGGGCTTCGCCCAGGTGCCACCGCGGGCCATGGCGAGCGTCACGGACCTGCCGGCTCCCGGCGAGTTCTGCCGCGAGGCCCTGTTCGGCAGCCGCAAGGCCGACCTCGTGGTGCGCACCCGCGACGGCCGGGCGATGCCGATCGAGTGCAAGGTGAGCAACTCGTCGATCAACAGTGTCAAGCGGCTCAACAACGACGCCGCCGTCAAGGCCGTCGTGTGGCTCCAGGAGTTCGGGCACCTCGTCGCCCTGCCCGCGGCGCTCCTGTCGGGCGTGTTCAAGGTCGCCAACCTCACGGCCGCCCAGGACCAGGGCCTGACTCTCTTCTGGGAGCACGACCTCGACGCACTCGGGGCGTTCCTCGACGCGGCCGTGCCGTAGCGCAAACCGGCCCTTCCGGATTTAGAGTGCGTTGATCCGGTCCTGGAGCTGGCCGGAGTGAGTCAGTGATCGCAAGATGTAGTGGTGGATGTTGCGGAAGCCGTGGGCGATTCCGCGGAGGTGTTTGAGGCGTCCGTTGATGGCCTCGACGGGGGCCGTTGGAGGCGCCGATGTCGAAGTGGGCCAGGATCTCCTCCCGCCGCTTCCCTAGGGTGCGATCGAGCTGTGCGAGCTCGGGCAACTCCTAGGGGGCACCGGCCTTGATCGCCTTGAGGAGCTTGTACATGGCGATCTTGCCCTTGCGCCTGCGGGAGGCTTCGTAGGCGGTGATGAGCCGCTGGTAGACGAGGTAGGTGACCTCCACCGCGACGTGCGCGTCGTGGGCGGTGAACGCCTTCCACAGGCGGCCGCCCGAGCTCAAGAGCCCTGTCCAAGGCAATCCTCGGCTTGCCCGATCAGCTCGTCCCCGTTCGGAATCGGCTCAGCCGACCGCCGCAAGAGCGTACGTGACACGACGTCCACGGTGTTGATCGGTCCCGGGTTCCGGATGTCAAGTCTCCACCACGTACCGACCACCGGGTCCTCTCCACCGCGCCGGAAGCCCCTACGGCGACGATATAACGCGTCTTATCGGCGCAACAGTCCGCAACTTTCGTAGACCGGTGTGCTCGGTGGCCCGAACGGTTTACCTGTCTGCGTCGCTGAGGGGTGGGATCCGGAACTATGTCGAAAGCGGCGCTGAACCGCCCCAGGTTTCCCGCCGCCTCCTTTTCGAGTCGAGGAGGATGGCTGTATGCCGAAGAAGATCGATCCCGC
>NZ_JBIQES010000018.1:0-34015 GCF_045369825.1 Dietzia sp. 179-F 9C3 NHS | reverse complement strand
CGTTCGTCTGGACGAAAACCGCAGAGGAAGTCCTCGCGAAAGCCAACCGTAAGAACACTTCAAATGCGGACCACTAGTGGCCGAGGATCTTGCCGAGGAAGTCCTTGGCGCGGTCGGACTCGGGGGCCGAGAAGAAGCTCTCCGGGTCGGTGTCCTCGACGACGGCGCCGTCGGCCATGAAGATGACGCGATCACCGGCCTTCTTGGCGAAGCCCATCTCGTGGGTCACGACGAGCATGGTCATGCCCTCCTTGGCCAGCGAGGTCATCACGTCGAGCACCTCGTTGACCATCTCCGGGTCGAGCGCCGAGGTGGGCTCGTCGAAGAGCATGATCTTGGGGTCCATGGCCAGCGACCGGGCGATCGCGACGCGCTGCTGCTGGCCGCCGGAGAGCTGTGCCGGGTACTTGCCGGCCTGGTCGGCGATCCCGACGCGCTCGAGCAGGCCCATGGCCTTCTTCTCGGCGTCGGCCTTGGACATCTTCTTGACCTTGATCGGCGCCAGGGTGACGTTCTCGAGGATGGTCTTGTGGGCGAAGAGGTTGAACTGCTGGAACACCATGCCCACCTCCTCGCGGAGCTTGGCCAGGCCCTTGCCCTCGTCGGGCAGGGCCGTGCCGTCGATCCGGATCTCCCCGGAGTCGATGGTCTCGAGGCGGTTGATACACCTGCAGAGGGTCGACTTGCCTGAGCCGGACGGGCCCAGCACGATCACGACCTGCCCGCGCGGGATCTCGAGGTTGATGTCGCGGAGGGCGTGGAAGTCGCCGAAGTTCTTGTCGACCGAGGTCAGCGAGATCATCGGGGTCCCGCCGTCGGCCTCGCTCCGGGGATTCGGTGCGTGCGTCATGACAGGAGGCTAAGGCCGCGCGGGCGTCCGCGGGGGCGGAACGGGGGCAACCCGGGGGCCCGGGGGCGGCCCGGGGGTGGCGTCAGATCGCGAGGAGCCGTGCCGAATCGAGGTAGCGCCGGGTGATCCGGTCCTGTTCGGCTCGGGCGAGCGGCCCTGCGAGGCACACGAGCAGCCGGCCGGGTCGGGAGATCGCCTCGATCCGGAACCGCACCTCGTCGGTGGCCCGGTTCCGGTGCACGAGGAAGGTCTCGGTGCCGTGTTCGGGGTGGCCGGGGAGGGTGCGGTAGGTGAAGCCGCGGGCGTCTGGGTCGTCGACCACCTCGGTGACCTCGCACGGGGCGGCCATCCGCAGCCAGGCCGCGGGCCCCGCGCGGGGGTGAAGGGTGACGCGCAGCCCGGGCGCCACGGGGCCGGGGGTGGGAGTGCCGGGGGTGGGGGAGCCGGGGGCTACGTCGAGGCCGGCCGCCCGGTGGACCTCCCAGGCCAGGAGTGCGCGTCCCGCGCGGTCCAGGGTGGCGCGGCCGTTGCCGAGCCGGGCCTCGCGCACGAACCGCCGCGCGCGCGTCACCGCTGGTGGACCTGGTTCTGGGCAGTCTCGAGGCCGTGGCGGACCAGGAGTTCGACGGCGTCGGCGGCGTCCTGGACCAGGAACGGCACGTCGGGCTGCTCGAGCTTGGAGAAGCGCTTGAGCACGAAGTCGGCCACGTCCATGCGGCCCGGCGGCCGGCCGACGCCCACGCGGACGCGCAGGTAGTCGCGCGTGCCGAGCGAGTTGCTCACCGAGCGCAGGCCGTTGTGGCCGCCCTCGCCGCCGCCGCGCTTGAGGCGGATCCGGCCGAAGTCCACGTCGATCTCGTCGTGCACCACGATCACGTCGGTGGGCTTCACGGAGAAGTACTTGACCACCGCGGAGACCGGGCCGCCGGAGAGGTTCATGTACGAGCGCGGGCGCGCCAGCACCACGGGCCGGTCGGCGACGCGCGTCTGCGCGAGGTGGCAGTTGGTGCGCTTGTGGACCGAGAAGCTCGCCGGCATGGGCAGGGCGCGGGAGGCGAGTTCGGCGATCACCTCCCAGCCGATGTTGTGGCGGGTGCCCTCGTAGTCCGGGCCGGGGTTGGCGAGGCCCACGACGAGGGTGGGGGCGGTGTCACTCACACCCGCCATGATCCCAGACGCGGCCGCGCGGGGTGTCAGGGGCGGCCGGGCGGGCGTAGGGCGGCGCTCGCGGTGTCGCGGACGGCGTCGGTGAGCGCGTCCAGGGCGGGGGAGTGCAGCTTCCAGTGCTGCCAGTACAGCGGCACGTCGAGCGGCCGGTCGGGGGAGAGCTCCACGAGGTCGCCGGAGGCCAGCCCCGGGGCGGCGAGCTGCTCGGGCAGCAGGCCCCACCCCAGGCCGGCGCCGATCGCCCGCAGGTGGTCGTGGGAGCTGGGGACGTAGTGCCGCGGCCCGGTCGGGTCGCGGCGGGTGAGCCGGCGGTAGTGGCGACTCTGGTGGCCGTCGCTGCGGTCGAAGTCCACCACCGGGGCTCGGCCGAGCCCGGAGGCGGGGGATCCGACGGCGAGGTGACGCTCGACGAACGCCGGGCTCGCACACGCGAGGTAGCGCATCGCGCCCAACGCCAGCGAGCGGCAACCCTGGACGGGGTGCGCCTCGCTGGTGACGGCCGCCATGACCTCGCCGCGGCGCAGCAGCTCGGTGGACAGGGACTCGTCCTCGCGCCGGACGTCGAAGACGACACGGCCCGAACCGTGGACGGCGACCATCGCGTCGAGAAACCACGTGGCCAGCGAGTCGGCGTTGCAGGCCACTGCGAGGGCCACGTGTCCGGCGACCTCGTCGTCACCGCCCCCGAGCTCGTGCCCGAGCGCCTCCTCGAGGTGCAGCATCTGTCGGGCCGTGCGCAGCAGCGCTTCGCCGGACGCGGTGGGGCGCACCGGCCGGTCGCGGCGCACGAGGATGCGGCCCGCGGAGTCCTCGAGCGCGCGGATGCGCTGGGACACCGCGGACTGCGTGACATGAAGGTGCGCCGCGGCGGCGTCGAACGACCCCAGGTCCACCACGGCCACGAGCGTGCGGAGCTGGTCCAGGTGCAGCGGCTTCATAAGCACAACTGATGGTAGGCCAGAAACAACAGTGTGACTACTGGTCCCGGGCTGCCTACCGTGGGGACACGTGACCACCACCTCGACGCTCCTCACCGGCACCGCCATGGGCCTGGGCCTCATCGCGGCCGTCGGCGCCCAGAACGCCTACCTGTTGCAGCGCTCGATCCGCGGGGACGTGAACATGGTCCCGATCGTCGTGTTCTGCGTGGTCTCCGACGCGCTGCTCATCACGTTCGGTGTGGCCGGCGTGGGCGCGCTCGTCGAGGCCGCCCCGGCCGCGCTGGAGGTCCTGCGCTGGTTCGGCGTCGTCTTTCTTCTCGGCTACGGCGCCTTCGCCGCCGGTCGGGCCCTGCGCCCCGGTGCCGGGCTCGTCGCCGGGGACGCGGCCCGGGCGCCGTCGCTGCTCGGCGCGCTCGGGGCGATCGCTGCGTTCACCTGGCTCAACCCGCACGCCTACCTGGACACCGTGGTGCTGCTCGGCAGCCTTGCCAACCAGCAGGCCGGCGACCTGCGCTGGGTGTTCGCCGCGGGCGCCTTCCTCGCGGCGGCCCTGTGGTTCCCGCTCGTCGGCTTCGGTGGCCGCGTCCTGCGGGGACTGTTCGCCCGGCCCGGGGCGTGGCGGGTCCTCGACGCGGCGATCGCCGTCATGATGGGCGTCCTCGCCGTCGGGCTCATCCGGGGCTGAGCCCCGCGTCCCGCGCTGCCCCGGACACGGGCCGAGGGCCCGCGCGCGACCGGGTCGGTCGTGCACGGGCCCTCGGGGAGCCGGGAGCCGCGGTGTGGGCCGCGGCCGGGGATCACTCGTCCTCGGCGGCCGCCTCGGACTCGGCCTTGTCCTGCTCCTGCGACTCCTCGATCGCGCCGGCGACCTCGTCGTCCTCGTCGCCCGCCATCTCGTCCTCGGTCGGGGCCTCGATGACGTTGACGATGAGCCACTCCGGGTCGGAGATCATCGTGACGCCGGACGGCAGGTCCAGGTCGGCGGCGGTGACCATGAGGCCGGCCTCGGCGTCCTCGATGGAGACCTCGAGGTACTCGGGGATGTTGAGTGCGTCGGCCTCGACCTCCACGACGGTGGCGTCCTGTGTGACGAGCGTGCCGGGCGCGGCCTCGCCGACGAGGTTGACGGTGACCTCGACGATGACCTTCTCGCCCTTCTTGACCACGAGGAGGTCGGTGTGCTCGATCTCGCGGGTGAGCGGGTTGACGTCGATCTGCTTGGTCAGCGCGAGCTGCTCCTCGCCCTCGATGTCGAGCGACAGGACGGCGTTGGTGCCCTCCTTGCGAAGGATGGCGGCGAACGCCAGGGTGTCGAGCAGCACGTGGCGCGGATCGGTCTTGTGGCCGTAGATGACGCCGGGGACCTGGCCCTCGCGACGGGCGCGGCGGGCCGAGCCCTTGCCGAACTCGGTGCGGACGGAGGCCTTGAGGCTGGGGAGCTTGTTGGGCATCGGTGATCCTCTGCAGTCGGTGTATCCGGTTCCCGGCGACCCGAGACGATCGCCGTGGGCGGCCCCGCGAGAGGGCGGCACCTGCAGAAGATCGCGTCGATAACGGAGTGACCTCACGGGCGCGCCCGCGCGTCCTCCCTCGCCGAGATGACCCGACCAGCCTAACGGCGTGAGCTGGGAGCTCACAAATCGGCGTAACGAATACCCCCGGAGGCGCCGATATGTCCTGTGACACACCGAGTTACCGACCCGGAGGAGAGACCTTGCTTCCCGAAGGCTCGCTGGAGAACCCGCTGCGTTACCTGTTCGGCCCCCGGCCGGACCAGCCCACCTGCATGGCGATCACGCCGGAGTGCATGGGCCTGATCCCGTACTGGATCTCGAGGCTCGCGACCGGCTCCTGAGCCGCCGGGCTAGAGGATATCCTCGACCGCCGAGGTCGGGCGCGCCAGCCGGGTGCCCTTGGGGGTGACGACGAAGGGGCGCTCGATGAGCCGCGGGTGGGCGACCATCGCGGCGAGCAGCTCGTCGTCGTCCACCCCGAGTAGCCCCAGGTCGGTGAACTCCTGCTCCTTGACCCGCACCGCCTGCCGCGGGGTCAGGCCGGCGTCGGCGATGAGGGTGCGCAGCTCCTCGACGGTCGGCGGGGTGTCGAGGTACCTGATGATCGTCGGCTCGATGCCGTTCTCGCGGAGCAGCTCGAGCGCCCGCCGCGACGTGGAGCAGCGCGGGTTGTGGTAGATCGTCGCGCCGCCGCCGTTCGCGCCCTCGTCGCCGGCCATGTCAGGCCACCCCGTTGAACAGGCTGGTCACCGAGCCGTTCTCGAAGACCTCGTGGATCGTGCGCGCGAGCAGCGGCGCGATGGACAGGACCGTGAGGTTCTCGAAGTGCTTCTCCGGCGGGATGGGCAGCGTGTTGGTGGTGATGACCTCCTTGGCGCCGCACGAGGCGAGGCGCTCGGCCGCCGGGTCGGAGAACACGCCGTGGGTGGTGGCGATGATCACGTCGCCCGCGCCCGCGTCCTTGAGGATCTTGACCGCGCCGGCGATGGTGCCGCCGGTGTCGATCATGTCGTCGATGAGCACGCAGGTGCGGCCCTCGACCTCGCCCACCACGCGGTTGGACTTGACCTGGTTGGGCACGTTGGGATCGCGGGTCTTGTGGACGAAGGCCAGCGGGGCCCCGTCGAGGGCGTCGGCCCACTTCTCACCCACCTTGACGCGGCCTGCGTCGGGGGAGACCACGCAGATGTTCTCGGTGCCGTAGTTCTCGCGCACGTAGTCGGAGAGCTGGCCCTGCGCGTGCATGTGGTCGACCGGGCCGTCGAAGAAGCCCTGGATCTGGTCCGTGTGCAGGTCCACCGTGATGATGCGGTCGGCGCCGGCGGTCTTGAACATGTCCGCGATGAGGCGGGCCGAGATCGGCTCGCGGCCGCGGTGCTTCTTGTCCTGCCGCGCGTACGGGTAGAACGGCAGGATCGCGGTGATCCGCTTGGCCGAGCCGCGCTTGAGCGCGTCGATCATGATGAGCTGCTCCATGATCCACTTGTTGAGCGGCGCGGGGCAGCTCTGGAGCACGAAGGCGTCGCAGCCGCGGACGGACTCCTCGAAGCGGACGAAGATCTCGCCGTTGGCGAAGTCCCGCGCGGTCTGCGGGGTGATCTCGACGCCGAGCTCGGCGGCCACCTGCTCCGCGAGCTCGGGGTGGGCCCGGCCCGAGAAGAGCATCAGGTTCTTCTGGTTCTCGATCCACTCGCTCACTGGCTGCGCCCGTCCTTCTGGGAGTCGTTCCTGGCACGCCGGGCGGCGTCCGCCGAACCGGTGTCCGGTCGGTGGTCGATCACCCAGTCGTCGATGTTCCTCTGCCGCCCACCGGACACCGCGAGGGCACCGGGGGGCACATCGTTCTTGATCACGGTACCCGCGCCCGAATACGCGCCGTCACCGACGGTCACCGGCGCGACGAACATGGTGTCCGAACCGGTGCGGCAGTAGTCGCCGATCACGGTGCGGTGCTTGCTCACCCCGTCGTAGTTGACGAAGACGCTGGAGGCTCCGATGTTGGAGTACTCGCCGATCGTCGCGTCGCCGACGTAGGTCAGGTGCGGGACCTTGGTGTGGGCGCCGATCGAGGACTTCTTGACCTCGACGAACGTGCCCACCTTGCTGTGCTCGCCGAGTTCGGCCTCGGGGCGCAGGTAGGCGAAGGGGCCCACCTCAGCGCCCGCACCGATCGTCGCGCCCACGGCGTGCGCGCGGATCACGGTGGCGCCGGCGCCCACGGTCGTGTCGGTGAGGGTCGTGTCGGGGCCGACGGTGGCGCCGTCACCGATCTCCGTGGTGCCGGTGAGGTGTGTGCCGGGCAGGATCGTCACGTCGCGGCCGATGCGCACGTCCACGTCGAGCCACGTGCTGCTCGGGTCCACGATGGTGGCGCCGCCGCGCATGGCGGCCTCGCACAGGCGGCGGTTCATCTCGGCGGCGAGCGCGGCCAGCTGCACGCGGTCGTTGACTCCGGCCACGCGGTCCCCGTCCTCGATGCGGTGGCCCCGAACCACCTTGTCGTCGCGCCGCGCCAGCTGCAGGACGTCGGTGAGGTACAGCTCGCCCTGCGAGTTGTCGGTGCTCAGCTTGCCCAGGGAGTCCCGCAGGACCCGCGCGTCGAAGGCGTAGACGCCGGAGTTGACCTCGTCGATCCCCAGCTCGTCCTCCGACGCGTCCTTGTGCTCGACGATCCGCAGCACCTCGCCGTCGTCGTTCCGCACGATGCGGCCGTACCCCGTGGGGTCGGGCGCCGTGGAGGTGAGGACGGTGACCGCCGCGCGGGGGCGCATCTCGTGGCGGGTCACCACCTCCTCGAGGGTCTCCGCGTCGAGCAGCGGAACGTCGGAGGTGGTCACGAGGACCGTGCCCGCGAAGCCGGCGGGCAGCGCCGACAAACCGGAGGCGACCGCGTCGCCCGTGCCGTTCTGCTCCTCCTGCACCGCGGTGGTCACCGGGACACCGAGTGACGACGAGAGGTCCTCCACCGCGGCGGTGACCTTCTCCCGGTCGTGCCCCACGACCACCACCACCTGGTCCGGCCGGATCCCGGCCGCGGCGTGCAGCGCGTGACCGAGCATGGTCCGGCCGCAGACGCGGTGCAGCATCTTGGGGGTGTCGCTCTTCATCCGCGTGCCGGCCCCGGCGGCGAGGACGATCACGGCGGTCTGCGCACGTCCGGTCTGGGGTTGCGTCATCGTTCTCCTCGGGCGTGGCAGCGCCCCGGTCGGTGATGCCAGGTCGGTGATCTCGGGTGGCCCGCCGGCGCGGACCGTCTCACAGGATACGAGGTCGGCCCGAGACCGGCGATTCCCTGGGGCGTAGCCTGCCACGGTGTCCCTCCTCCGTCGCCAACTCGCCGACACCCGGCCGCTGCGGCAGCCGGATTTCCGCAGGTTGTGGGTCGCCAACATCGTCACGGTGATCGGCGCCCAGCTCTCGATCGTCGCCGTGCCGCAGCAGGTGTTCGAGATCACCCGCAGCTCCGCCTACGTGGGTCTGACCGGCGCGTTCGCCCTGGTCCCGCTCGTGGTGTTCGGCCTGTGGGGCGGGGCGCTGGCCGACGCCGTGGACCGCCGGAAGCTGCTGCTCGCCACGACCTGGGGCCTCATCGTGACGGCGGTGTTGTTCTGGATCCAGGCCGCCGCCGGCAACCGCAACGTGTGGCTGGTCATGGGGCTGCTCGCGGTCCAGCAGGCCTTCTTCGCCGTCAACCAACCCACCCGGTCGGCGATCATCCCGCGGCTCATCCCGTCCGGGCAGCTGGCCTCGGCGAGCTCGCTGATGATGACCGTGATGCAGTTCGGCGCGATCGTCGGGCCCGTGTCCGCCGGCATCCTCATCCCGGTGGTCGGCCTGGAGACGCTGTACCTGCTCGACTCGGTGTTCCTGCTGGCCACGCTGTGGGCCGTGCTGCGGCTGCCGCCGCAGCCGGCGTCGGTGTCCGAGACGGGGGAGCGGCGGCGGGCCGGGCTGCGGTCGGTGATCGACGGCTTCGCCTACCTCGCCACCCGGCGGATCCTGCTGGCCTCGTTCGTCGTGGACATCATCGCCATGGTCTTCGGCATGCCGCGCGCCCTGTTCCCGCAGATCGCCACCGAGACCTTCGGCGATCCCGTCACCGGCGGGACCGCGCTCGGCCTGCTCTTCGCGGCCATGAGCGTGGGCGCTGTGGTCGGCGGCGTGTTCTCCGGGTGGATCCCGCGCGTGCGCCGACAGGGGCTGGCGGTGCTCGTGTGCATCACCCTGTGGGGGCTGTCCATGGTGGCGTTCGGTGTGGTGGTGGGTGTGTCCTCGCCGGGGGCGTCGCGCTGGTGGCTGTGGCTCGCGCTGGCGGCCCTGGCCTTTGGCGGTGCCGTGGACATGATCTCGGCCGCGTTCCGCCAGGCGATCCTGCTCGACGCCGCCACCGACGAGATGCGCGGCCGGCTGCAGGGCGTGTTCATCGTCGTGGTGGTGGGCGGCCCGCGGATCGGGGACGTCGCGCACGGCGTCGCCGCCGCCTCGGTGGGCACCGCGGTCGCGGCGGCCGGCGGCGGCGTGCTGGTCGTGATCGGGATGGCCGTGGCCGCGATCGTCTTTCCCGCGCTCCTGCGCTACACGGTGCGGCGCGCCGTGGAGCGGGGGACCACTGCCGACTGAGCCGGTCACTCGGGACTCAGACCACCGCCCCGGTCAGCCCGTCGAACCGGTCATCTCGTCGAACCAGTGTCCGGCGCGGTCCATGAACGTCTCGTGGTACCGGCCGCCGCGGGCGAGGTGGTACGGGCACGTGGTGGCCGCGAACTCGGAATGCCAGCGGATCGTCGTGCCCGCCGCCGGCCGGCCGAGTGCGAAGTGTGCGCACACGGCCGCGGCCAGATGGGCGGCCTCCTCGATCGCGGTGTCGCTGATCGGCCAGTCCTGCTCGGCGCCGGCGGAGTTGGAGACCTCGATGCCGATCGAGGTCTGGTTGACGTCGGGGTCGGCGGCGTGCCACGCGGTGTCGTCGTCCCACACCAGCTGGCCGATCCTGCCGCCGGACTCCACCTGGTAGTGCGCGGAGGCGGGCCGGTCCTGCCACACCCGGTGGACCTGCTCCACCGTGAGGACCGCCGCGTTGTGGTGCATCACCACCCTCTCGACACCCCGCCCGCCGCGCCCCGGGGTGAAGTGCCGGTCCATGAGGAGCACGACGTCGGCGTCGAGGGTCTCCCAGTTCCGCATCGCCTCTCCTCTCGCCGTTGCGCCTGCTGTCGCGCCCGCCGTCGCTCCGGCCGGATTGTCCTCGCACGACTTTGCATAGCGCGGGCAGCTTCCCCAGTGTGCGTGCGGCCCGGTCGCCCTGGCGACCGGTGGCACGGGCCCACGGGACGCCTACGGTCGGCACGTCGAGGAGTGACGCCGCCGACGAGACCACTCCCCTCCACGCCGCAGGCGCCAGCCGCCCCTGGCGGCCATGGCGATCGTCGGGGTGATCCTGCTGGTCCTGGCGCTCGGCATCTCCGGCCGGATCTTCTGACAGGCCCCGCCCCGCGGCCTGAGCCCCTGCGCCGCTGCGCCTTGACGCGTTCACGACACTCTGGCGTTTCGCTCACTCGCGCACTGCCCCGGATGGTGAGCCGACGCGTGACCTGCATCGACGTCGGCGAACAGAGCAGCAGGTGCCGGCGGCACCGGCCCGGTGGTGCCTGAGCGGCGTGCGATGTGAGCGAATCGTGGGACGGGCCCTGAGCGAATCCCCGCCGCCGAACGGATTCGCGCAGGCCTGAACCCACGATTCGCTCACTTCGACGGACCGACGGGTCGTCGGCCGCGCCGCCCGGGAGGTATCCACCGAGGCCACCGAGCCGTGTGGGGCGAGAGTGACCGCGGTGCCCACACGTGGCCAGCCTCGCGGGTGCGCGAGTGAGCGAAACGCCAGAGCCTCCCGAAAATCACTACCGACCGAGCAGAGGCGAGACGGCGGCACGACGGGCAAACCCGCCCGGGCGCCCGCATGTGCCACACTGTGATCGGCTCGAGCAGGGCCGTTCCCCCATGGTGTAATCGGCAACACTTCTGATTTTGGTTCAGACATTCCAGGTTCGAGTCCTGGTGGGGGAGCTCGCCGGCCGGCCCCGCCGTGCGGAGGTGTGCAGGCGCCGACGGTCAGGAGGTACACGCCCATGACAGCGCAGGACACGCCCGCCCCGCGGACGCGGATGACGGCCGCCCAGCGGCGCCAGCAGCTGGTCGAGGTGGGCCGGCAGATCTTTGCCGAGTACGGCTACGACGCGGCGACCGTGGAGGAGATCGCTGCGGTGGCCGGGGTGTCCAAGCCGGTTGTGTACGAGCACTTCGGGGGCAAGGAGGGGCTCTACGCGGTGGTGTGCGACCGCGAATTGGCGTACCTGGGGGCCGAGATCGCGGAGGCGATCAGCGGGGAGGGCTCACGCCACCGGATCGAGCGGGCGGCCATGGCACTGCTGCGGTACGTCGAGGAGCGCTCCGACGGCTTCCGCATTCTGGTCCGCGACACGTCCACGCCGGGCGGCAGCTCGTACTCGACGCTGCTCAACGACGCCGTCGCGAGCGTGGCGCACATCCTGGGGGAGGAGTTCGTGGCCCGCGGCTTCGCGCCGCAGACCTCCGGCATGTATGCGCAGGCACTGGTCGGCATGGTCTCGGGTACCGCACAGTGGTGGCTGGACGTGCGAACTCCGCCCAAGGAAGAGGTGGCTGCGCACATCGTCAACCTCTGCTTCAACGGCCTGTCGCACCTGGACCCGTCGCCCTCGCTCGGTGCCGACGTCCTGGAGAAGTACTCGGTGCCCGGTGGCGTGGAGGGCCGCGACCTGCGCCCCGGGCCTGTGAGCCCCTGACTCACCGAGTCGGGGCGGCGGCTCGGTCTGGCCGCTCGCCCCGACGCTCAGTCTCTCCGCTCAGCTCTGAAGAGCGGGTTCGCGGTGGTGACCGCCGGCGGCGGGGCCGTGGGGATCCGTCGCCACGACGGCCTCGGCAGAGGCGATCAGGACCTCGGAGTCGCGGCGCAGCCGCACGGAGACGAGCAGCAGGGCCGCTCCCACCACCATGCCGAATCCTCCGGCGAAGGTCAGGAAGCCGTCGACGGTGGTGGGGCCGGCCACCGCGAGCACGATACCGGTGGCGGCGGTGACTACGCCGACAGTCGCCATGATCCATGTATTGGTGATGGCCGGGCGTAGGTGGGAGGCCCCCACGACGAGCAGCGCGCCGGACGCCACGCACCAGGCCGCGAAGAGCATCGTGAGCACCGTGGGTGTGATGGCGGGCCAGAAGGCGACCATCAGCCCGATGCCGATGCAGACGGCGCCGAGGGCGGAGGCCGCGGTCCAGCCGCGGAGTTCCCGATGCTGGGCCAGCCCGGAGGTGAGGGTCATGGCGCCGTCGGCCACGGCGAAGGCGGCCACGAGCAGGGCGGCCACGGCCACGGACGTGCTAGGTGCGACCAGGGCGGTGATGCCGAACGTCAGGGCGAGGATCCCGCGGATCGTCTGGATCCACCAGTTGCGGGTGAGGAACGTGATCATCGTCGATGCCTCTCTGTCCGGGTCGGTATCTCACCGACCCTTTCCTGTAGTATCCACTACATAATGGAGTGAGCACTACAGTAACTCTGCCGCTGCCAAGCCACCAATACTCAGAAGCAAAATGTGACGCGAAACTCTGGTGGGGCAGGGCCGACGACGGGAGGGACGATGACGTCAGATGAGAATGCGGGAGACTCCGCGGTGCCCCCCTCCGCGGCGGCCACGCCGCCCGCTCGTCGCCGCACGCGCGCCAGGGGCAGGGAGTCGCGGCAGAAGATTCTCGAGGCCGCAGCCAGAGTGGCCGGTGAGCGGGGGTATGACGGCGCGACGATCGCTCGGGTGAGCAAGGAGAGCGGACTGCCGGCGAGCTCGATCTACTGGCATTTCGCAGACAAGGACGCCTTACTCGCTGCGGTGGTCGAGGCGAGCTTCGAGTTGTGGCTGGGCCGGGTATCGCTGGCGATCGGAGCGACGGCGGCCGAGAAGGTGCGCGCGCTGAGCGAGTCGGTGGCCCGGGCCTTCCGCGAGTCGCCCGACTTCCTGCGCCTGGGTCTCATGCTGGCGCTCGAACGCCGGTCGGACGAGCTCGAGGCGCGGCGCCTCTACCTGAGGCTGCGCCACGAGGCGCTCGACAGGTTCGTCGGCGAGCTTCTCGACGAACGGTCCATGATGAGCGTTGCCGATGCCCGTCGCCTCGTCACCTACGCTCTGGCCGGCGGCGAGGGGATCCTGCTCGCCGCGGCGGCCGGGGACGACGACGTGGACGAGCTCTTCGCCCTCCACGCCACCGCCGTGTTGCACCTGGCGGACGTCCTCGAGTCCGGCGCCGCTCGCTGAGCTGCCCGGCGGCTCACACGCCGTCGAGGCGGAACACCTCGAGCAGGAACCCGGCCTGGAGGTCCCCGGCCTCGCGGTGGTGCACCAGCCGCGTGAGTTCGGGCCGACGCCCGAGCACGGCGTGCACCTCCTCGCCGGTGCAGGCGTGGTCGGCGGAGCGCCCCAGCCAGTGGCAGGCCACGACGGTCGCGCCGGGGGCGGCCAAATCGAGCAGCCGCGTCACCCGCTCGTCGAGGCCCGCGGCCGCGGTGTAGTAGAGGAATTCCGAGAGCACGAGCAGGTCGCAGGTCTCGCGCGGCCACGGCTCCAGCGCGTCGGCGGTTCGCACGTGCACGTGGTCCAGCCCGGCCCGCGCCATCCGCTCGCGCGCCCGCCCGGCGGCGGCGTCGACGAGCTCCACGGCGTGCACCTCGTCGCAGCGTGCCGCGAGCATCTGCGTGAGCACGCCGATCGAGCAGGCGGGCTCAAAGCACACCCGGTACCGCTCCTCGGGCAGCGCCGCCACGAGCAGGCCGTACTTGCGGAGCTCGTACCAGGACGTCTCGAAGCCCCACGGATCCGCTGACCCGGCGTACATCCGCTCGAAGTACTCGCCGGGGGTGCCGGTAGCGTTCACGCGCCCACCCCGCTCACACGAACACCGTCTCCTCGTCGGACACGAGCCGCTCCACGACCCACGCCGGCAGGATCACCTCGTCGCCCGGCAGCTCGGACAGCGGCGCGATCTGCGTGGCGAACTCCGCCACGGCCTCGCGCTTGGCCACGAGCTCGGCGCGGTCCAGGGCGATCCGCCGGCGCCGCTGCCACGGCACACGCGGGTCCCCCGGCGCGGCCCAGTGCCAGGCCCACACCGGGTACTCGACCAGGCGGGCCCCCGAGGCGGCGCACGCGGTGGCGGCGGCGCGGCCACAGGCCTCGTGGTCGGGGTGGCCGTCGCCGCGCCAGGTGGCCACCACCCACGTCGCGGGGTCGGCCGCGCCCAGCATCTCGGTCAGGGCAAAGGCGAGGGGCACCTCGTCGTCGGCGACCCGGCCGTCGGGAAGCCCCAGCCGCACCGGCTCGGGCAGGCCGAGCACCGCGCACGCGCGCCGGCTCTCGGCCACGCGCCGCGCGGTCAGCCGCTGCGCCGAGTGGGTGGGGGAGTCGGGGTGGGAGGCGTCGCCGTCGGTCACGGCGATCACCTGCACCTCGACGCCGGCCCGGGCGGCCCGGGCGGCGAGGGCGCCCACACCGAGGACCTCGTCGTCCGGGTGCGGCGCCACCACCACGAGTCGGCGGCACCCGCCGGGCACCTCGAGAAGGGGGTCGGGCTCCCGGCTGGCGAACCACGCCTCCCAGTCCGCGGACGGGGTGCCCCGGTCGGCGGCGTCGAAGTCGACGCTCATCCCCGCGCCCAGCTGCCGTACTCGCGGGCGGTGGCGCCGAGGCCGGCGAGATCGCGCTCGGCGTGGAACTGCCGGATGTAGACGGTCGCGTCGGCCACGGCCTGTGTGTGCCGGGGGTCCATGGCCAGCGGCGCGGCGCCGAGGGCGCGGCCCACCCGGCGGACTGTCTCGTCGACCGCCGCTTCCACGATCGCGCGGGCCCGGACGGCCCGGTGGCGGGCGCGCACCGGATCGGCGTCGGGCCCCTCGTCGTCGACCTCCCGGGCCGCCGCGTCCAGCGCCCACGTCGCGCCGCCGAGCGCCGCGTCCACGGCGCCGAGGTGGGCCAGGGCGTGGTCGTCTACGTCGGGGCGCGTCGCGCGGGCGACCAGAGGGCGCGCGACGGCGACGCCGGCGCCGAGCCAGCACGCGGCCACGCCGATGCCGCCGTGCCAGAATCCGGGCCGCTCGAGGTAGGAGGTCGGCTCGCCGACGGTGCGGGCGGGAACGTCGCGGAACTCTACGGCCGTGGTGTCCGTGCCGGCCATGCCGGTGGCGGCCCAGCCACCGGGGCGGGGGCGAACGCCGGGGGACCGGAGGTGGACGGCGAAGAGGCGCGGCTCGTCGTCGACCCGGGCCGTGACGAGGGCGTGCGAGCACACGCCCGAACCCGAGCACCAGGCCTTGACCCCGTCGAGCACCCAGCCGCCGTCGCCGTCCCTGGAGCGCCGCGCGGTGAGCACGGGCCGCGGCGGCTCGGCGGCCCACACGCCCCAGAACTCGCCCTCGCCCACGCGGGTGCCTTCGATCTCGTGGAGGATCGCGTCGGCGTCGGCGTGGGCCTCGGCCAGACGGCCGGCGGAGACGTTCTCGGCGCACATCGCGGTGAGCGCGGCCCAGCGCTCGCGGGTGCGGCCGCGGGCGGGCAGCGGAAGGTCGGCGCGGCCGGAGCGCACCCAGTCACGGGCCAGGTCGGCGGGGGCGTCGCGGCCCGGATCTGCGCTGCTCACGAGACCCCGGCCCGGTCGGTGCCCAGCGCCGCCCGCTCGGTGCGGGCGAGGTGGCCGGCAAAGCCATCCGGGGTGCGCGCGAGGCGCCGACCGGAGGTGGCGACGGGGGTGGAGCCGGACCAGGCGACGACGAGCCCGGCGGCCTCGGCGCTGCGGACCAGATGCACGTCCTCGTCTCGGGCGACCGCGGCGAAGCCGCCCACGGTCCGGTAGGCGCGCGAGGACAGGGCGAGGTTGGCGCCGTGGACGTGGCGGTGGCCGGCGGTGGAGCTGTAGCCGCTGAGGTACTCGGCGCGGGTCGCGGGGTCCCAGGCCGACCAGTCGTCCACCTCGACGAGGCCGGCCACCACGTCGGCGCCGGCCCGGGCGAGGTGCAGCTGGTCGGCGAGCCAGGTGGGCGGGACGCGGGAGTCGGCGTCGGTGGTGGCGAGCCAGCGCCGGTCGGGCGCGGAGGTGCGGCCCAGGGCGTCGGCGAACCCGGCGGCGCGGGCGGCGCCCACGTTGCGGCCGTCCACGTGGACGAGCCGGGCGCGGCCTCGGGCCAGCTCCTCGGTGCGGTCGGCGCAGTCGTCCAGGACCACGGTGAGCGTCGCCGGCAGGGGTGCGGAGGCGAGGCATACCTCGAGCGCGTCGAGGCACGCGCCGAGCAGCTCCTCCTCGTTGTGCGCCGGCACCACCACGTCGATCCCCATGAACGGCATGGTCTCTCCCCTCCGGCAGCTCGGATCCCGCCGAACAAGGGGAGCACAACCGGGGCGCACGCGCATCCGGTGGCGTCGCGCGCCCGGAGGGGGTAGCAGCTGCGTCATCGAATGGTCACAGGCCGGCGAAGTAGTCCGCCCAGTAGAAGTCCCAGAACGCCCACAGGATGATCCCGGCCACGGCGAGGTACCAGACCACCACGGGCACGAGGTGCCAGTTCTGCAGCACGCGCACCCAGCGGGCGCCGGTGAGCGTGGCCAGCACGTGCAGCAGCGTGTACCAGAACATGGGGATGGTCATGGTCCACACGACCATGCACCAGGGGCACAGCACCTGGATCACGAAGATCGACTGGAACGCGAACCAGTGCACCATCCCGGCGCCGAACGTCAGCCCGAGCAGCGCGCCCACCCAGTACCAGCGCGGGAACCGGGCGCCCGAGGCGGCGCCGACGCCGATCGCGAGCAGCAGCGCGAACCCGACCATCCCCAGGAAGGGGTTGGGGAAGCCGAAGACGTAGCCCTGCTCGGCGTTGAGCACGCTCTTGCAGCTCATGAGCAGCGAGAAGTTGCACGCCGGGGTGTAGTCCGGGTTCTCGAGCAGCCGCATGTTGTCCACGGCCAGCTGGAACGAGGCCGCCAGCGCGATCGCGGAGAGCACGCTGACCAGCACGCCGATGCCGCGGTCGGTGAAGGGCCGCGGCTCGCGGGGGTGCTCCGCCGCGGGGGCGTCCAGGCCGTCGGGGTCGGCGTCGTGCCGGGTGGCTGTGGTCTCGCTCATGCGCACAGCGTACCGGCGGGGGCGCGCCCCTAGACTGGTGCTCCCCGGGGCGGCCCGACCGCCCCCGTCGGCGGCCACGGCGCCGCGACCCCACCACGACCCCGGAGGCGGAACCCGCGTGACCACCACTGCCGAGACCACAGCGACGTCCCTCGCCGGACTGGCCGGGACGGTCTCGGCGTCGCCGGCGCTGGCGCCCGTGCGCGAGGCGTTGGACCGGGACGCCGCGGTGGTGCGCGCGGCGGAACCGCTGCGGCCGTTCCTCGTGGCCGAGCTCGCCTCCCGCGCCCCGCTGCTGGTGGTGACGGCCACGGAGCGGGAGGTGGAGGAGCTCGCCGACGAGTTGGCCGGGATGTGTGACGACGAGGTGGCGCAGTTCCCGAGCTGGGAGACGCTGCCGCACGAGCGTCTCTCGCCGGCCGCGGACACGATCGGTTGCCGGCTGCGCGTGCTCAACGCGGTGGTGTCCGGGAACGCGCCGCGGATCGTGGTGGCGGCCGCGCGCTCGGTGGTGCAGCCCATCTCGCCGGGGGCGGCCCGCCGGGAGCCGATCCGGGTGGCGCGCGGGGCCGAGCTGGACCCCGCCGACCTGCTCGCCGGCCTGGCCGAGTTCGCCTACACCCGCGAGGACATGGTGGCCCGCCGCGGCGACGTGGCGGTGCGCGGCGGCATCGTGGACGTCTTCCCGACCACCGCCGACCATCCGCTGCGCATCGAGTTCGACGGCGACGAGGTGGCCGAGATCCGCGAGTTCTCGGTGGCGGACCAGCGTTCGCTGCCCGACGGCGAGGTGGCCGAGGCCACCCTGTACCCCTGCCGCGAGCTGCTCCTCGACCACGACGTGCGCGCCCGCGCCCGCGAGCTGGCTGCCGAGCACCGCGCAAACCCCGCCCTCGCCGAGCTGCTCGACTCGCTGGCCGAGGGCATCCCGCGCGACGGCATGGAGGCCCTGACCTCGGTCCTGGTGCCGGGGGAGATGGCGCTGCTGCCCGCGCTCATGCCCGAGGGCACGCGCGTCGTGGTGTGCGACCCGGACAAGGTCCGGCGCCGCGCCGCCGATCTGGCGCAGGCGGGCCGGGAGTTCCTCGAGGCCTCGTGGACCGCCGCCACGATGGGTGGCGACGCCCCCGTGGACAGCGAGACCCTGGACCTGTCCGGCTCCGGCTACCGCACCTTCTCGGCCGTCAGGCAGGAGTGCGCCGAGGCGGGCACGCCCTGGTGGCAGCTCGTCCCGCCGGGGTTCCTCGTCGACGACGAGGACGGCCTCGTGGTGGACGTGCCCTCCGCCGAGCCGCCCGCCCCGCGCGGCAAGGACGCCGAGATGGCGGCGATGTTCACCCGGCTGCGGGCGCTGGTGAACGCCGGCGGGCGGGCCGCGATCGTCGTGCCCGGCCACGGCACCGTGGGCCGTGTGCTGGAGCGGCTGGCCGAGGCCGAGGTGCCGGCCACGGCGGCTGGGTCCGGGACCGCCCCCGGCCCCGGCGTGGTGGCCGTGTACGAGGCGGTGTTGCACGCCGGCTTCACGCTCGAGGGGCCGGCGGAGTCGGACGGCCTCGTCGTCGTCTCCGAGACCGACCTCACCGGTAACCGGCTCGGCGCCACCGCGCGACCCAAGGCGCGCCACGCCAAGCGCCGCAACCAGGTGGACCCGCTCGCGCTCAAGGCCGGCGACTACGTGGTGCACGACCAGCACGGCATCGGCAGATTCGTGGAGATGGTCGAGCGCCAGGTGCGCGGCGGAGACGGCTCCTCGCGGCGCGAGTACCTGGTGATCGAGTACGCGCCCGGCAAGCGCGGCGCCGCCGGGGACCGCCTCTACGTCCCCATGGAGTCGCTGGGACAGCTGTCGAGGTACGTGGGCGGCGAGCAGCCGGCGCTGAGCAAGATGGGCGGCGCCGACTGGCAGAACACCAAGCGCAAGGCCCGCAAGGCGGTCCGCGAGATCGCCACCGAGCTGGTGCAGCTGTACGCCAAGCGGCAGTCCGCCCCCGGCCGCGCCTTCGGGCCCGACACCCCGTGGCAGCGCGAGATGGAGGACGCGTTCCCGTTCACCGAGACCGTCGACCAGCTCACCGCGATCGACGAGGTCAAGAGCGACATGGAGAAGTCCGCCCCCATGGACCGCGTCGTGGTGGGCGACGTGGGCTACGGCAAGACCGAGGTCGCCGTGCGCGCCGCGTTCAAGGCTGTCCAGGACGGCACCCAGGTGGCGGTGTTGGTGCCGACGACGCTGCTGGCTCAGCAGCACCTGGCCACTTTCGTGGAGCGCATGACCGGCTTCCCCGTGACCGTGCGGGGGCTCTCCCGGTTCACCTCCGACGCCGAGGCCAAGCGGGTCCTCGAGGGGATGGCCGACGGGACGGTGGACATCGTGATCGGCACCCACCGCCTGCTCGCCACGGGCGTGCGCTGGAAGAACCTCGGCCTGGTGATCGTGGACGAGGAACAGCGCTTCGGCGTGGAGCACAAGGAGCACATCACCTCGCTGCGCACGCACGTGGACGTGCTCACCATGTCCGCCACGCCCATCCCGCGCACACTGGAGATGTCGCTGGCCGGGATCCGCGAGATGAGCCAGATCCTCACCCCTCCCGAGGAGCGGCTGCCCGTGCTCACCTACGTGGGCGCGCACTCGGACAAGCACGTCGCCGCCGCCATCCGCCGCGAGCTGCTGCGCGAGGGGCAGGTGTTCTACGTGCACAACCGGGTGCGGACCATCGACTCCACGGCCACCCGGCTGCGTGACCTCGTGCCGGAGGCGCGGATCGTGGTGGCGCACGGGCAGATGGGGGAGGAGCAGCTCGAGCAGACCGTGGGCGGCTTCTGGAACCGCGAGTACGACGTGCTCGTGTGCACGACCATCGTCGAGACCGGCCTGGACATCTCCAACGCCAACACGCTGATCGTCGACCGCGCCGACCAGCTGGGTCTGTCGCAGATGCACCAGCTCCGCGGCCGTGTCGGCCGGTCTCGAGAGCGCGGCTACGCGTATTTCCTCTACGACCCCGATAAGCCGCTCACCGAGACCGCCTACGACCGGCTCGCGACGATCGCGCAGAACAACGAGCTCGGCGCCGGCATGGCGGTGGCCATGAAGGACCTGGAGTTGCGCGGCGCCGGCAACGTGTTGGGCGCCGAGCAGTCCGGCCACATCGCCGGGGTCGGGTTCGACCTCTACGTCCGTCTGGTCGGCGAGGCCGTCGAGGCCTACCGCGCGGTGGCCGACGGCAAACCGGTCGAGGTCGAGGAGGAGTCCGGCGAGATCCGCATCGAGCTGCCCGTGGACGCCTACCTGCCGGTGGATTACGTGGACGGCGACCGCCTGCGCCTGGAGGCCTACCGCAAGCTCTCGCAGGCCCGCGAGCCCGGCGACATCGACGCCGTGGTGGAGGAGCTGCTCGACCGATACGGGCCCCTGCCGCCCGAGGCGCGGCGCGTGGTCTCCGTGGCGCGCCTGCGCCTGGTGTGCCAGAAGTACCGCGTGCGGGAGGTGGTGTTGGCCGGCTCGCTCCTGCGCGTGGGGCCGCTCGAGCTGCTGGACTCCCAGCAGATCCGGCTCAAGCGCATGTATCCGGCCGCCCAGTACCGGGCCACGCAGAAGACCGTGCTCCTGCCGCTGCCCAAGTCCGCCGGCGCCCGGGTCGGTGCCGGCACCGGCGACGCCGGCAAGGCCCGCGACGACGAGCTCCTGCAGTACGTCGCCGACTTCCTCACCGCCATGGCCGGCGAGCCCGAGGGCTCCGCACCGGTGATCCAGCCCGAGGCCGCTCCGGCGGGTGCCCGGTGAGCGGCGCCGGCCCTGCGCGCCCCGCCGACCCTTCGCGCCCTGCCGCCGGCGCGCTGGCCCGGGCCGTGGCGCTGATGGCCCGGATCCGCCGCCACGGCGACTGGGAGTCCGCCCAGACCCATTCCTCGCTCCTGCCGTACCTGGTCGAGGAGACGTGGGAGCTCATCGATGCGGTGGCCGACGCCGACCGTGACGAGCTCGTCTCTGAGCTGGGCGACCTGCTGCTGCAGGTGCTGTTCCACGCGGCGATCGGCGCCGAACGCGACCCCGACGACCCCACCGGGCCGCCCTTCGACATCGACGACATCGCCCAGGCCATGCTCGACAAGCTCCGCCGGCGCGCGCCCTACTGGTTCGGCGACGACGCGGCCTCCTCCGACCGCGCGGTCTCCTCCGACGGCACCGGGCCACGTGCCGTCGGGCCACGTGCCGCCGGGCCACGTGCCGCCGGCCTGTCCGCCGCCGAGCAGGACCGGCTCTGGCAGGAGGCCAAGGTCGCCGAGCGCGCCGGCCGCCCGCCGCGGGGGGTCGTGGACGGCATCTCCTGGGACATGCCGGCGCTGGCGCTGGGGCAGAAGGTGCTGGCCCGCACCGCCTCGGCCGGGATCCCCGACGACCTGGTGCCCGCCGAAATGCGTACCGTCCACGTGGATCCGATCGGCGCCTACCACGAGTCCGAGACCGGTTCCGCCGAGGTGGCCTACCGCCAGGCCGTGCGCCGTTTCGCCGACCGCGTCCGCGCCGCCGAGGCCCGTCTCGGTGGGCCCGGCGCCGGCCTCGGTTCCGGCGTGGCTGCCGACGCCGCCGCCTGGCGCGCCGCCTGGGACTGACCCGACCTTTCTCATCCCGATCGCGGTGGGGCGGGTCCCGATTGTGGTGGGGCGGGGTCCTGCTGCCGTTTGTGACGCTCTGGGGTTTCGCTCACTCGCTCACATGCCGGGCGCCCATGTCGCGGGGTGCCCCGTCGGATGGCGTGCCGGCGCCGATCGCCGGGCCGCGATCGATGAACGTCACGCAGGGAATCCGGCACGGGAGCGCGAATCCTGTTCGCCAATCGCTGCGTGGTGTCGATCAAACGGTGGCGGCGTCACCAGTGCAGTCCTCACGAGCCGGGGGCCTCGTTGTGGGGTGCGCGAAACGTGTGTTGTGGGTGTGCGAGACCGAGAGGCGGATCGGATTCGCGCAGGGTGGGACACGTGTTTCGCTCACTCCAGGGTCGCGAGCGCTGTTGGCGGCCGGTTTCGAGGGGCCGGGGGTGCTGAGGTAGTTGATGGGGCTGGTGGGAGTGCGCGATTGAGCGAATTCCCAGAGTCTCGTTCTGGGGAGCCCCTGCGGCGCCGGGTGGACGGCTCGCCGGGCCCTCACCCTGCGGGTCGGTGACGTGGCACACAGCTCTATAGTCATCGGTTACTGATGAATCGCTGAGAGAGAAGGGTGTGCTTGGGTTTGCTCAGCTCTTATGCGCTGAGTGCGACGGTTGTCGTACTGCTCCTGTTGCTTTTCTACGGGGGGACGATGTTCATGTCCCTACGGATCGCACGGAAGGAGGAGAACGCCGACAACTACATGACGGCGGGCCACCGCATCGGCTTCGGTATCTCGGCCGCGTCGATGACGGCCACGTGGATCTGGGCCTCGTCCATGTACGCCTCCGTGAACTCGGGCTACCTCTACGGTGTGTCGGGCCCGATCCACTACGGGCTCTGGGGCGCGCTGATGATCCTGTTCATCTACCCGTTCGGCCGCCGGATCCGGAAGGTCGCCCCGCAGGCTCACACGCTCGCGGAGGTCATGTTCGCTCGCCACGGCCGGTCCTCCCAGCTCATGCTGGCGGGATCCAACATCCTCGGTTCCGTCATCTCGTTGACGTCGAACTTCATCGCCGGTGGCGCACTGATCTCCATGCTGAGCCCGTTCAGCTTCATCCAGGGCGTGATCGTCATCGCCGCCGGCGTGCTGCTGTACACGCTGTGGTCGGGCTTCCGCGCCTCTGTGCTGACGGACTTCGCGCAGGTACTGGCGATGCTCGGCGCGGTGGTCGTCATCGTGCCGGCCACGTTCTTCTTCCTCGGTGGCACCGAGCTCTTCGAGACCGGCGCGCAGAATCTCACCCAGCAGCAGCAGTCGTTCTTCTCGTCGGAGGCGTTCCTCAACCAGGGTGCTCCGTACATCGCGGCGGTGCTGGCGTACGCGATCGGTAACCAGACCATCGCGCAGCGGCTGTTCGCGGTGCGTGAGGACCTCATCAAGCCGACATTCATCACCGCGACGGTCGGCTATGGTGCGACGATCATCGGCATCGGCATGATCGGTGTGCTGGGGCTCTACGCGGGAATCCAACCGATGGAGGGCGACCCCAACAACCTGCTCCCGCAGGTCGCGGCGGAGTACCTGCCGGGCGTGCTGGTCGCGGTGTTCTTCATCATGATCATCGGGTCGCTGTCATCGACCGCGGACTCGGATCTGGCGGCCATGTCCTCGATCGCGATGACGGACGTCTACGGCCAGAGCATGCGCAGCCGGGGCCGGATCCCGAACCCGCGCACGATGCTCACGATCGGCCGGGTGACGATGATCCTGGCAACCGTCACGGCGCTGTTCTTCGCCAACATGAAGTTCAACATCCTCGACCTGCTGGTGTTCGTGGGTGCGCTGTGGGGCGCGCTGGTCTTCCCGGTGATCGCGAGTTTCTACTGGAAGAAGGTCACCAACTCCGCGTTCACGGTGTCGGTGATCCTGGCGCTGGCGGCGTTCCTGCCAACGCGCTTCGGTCTCGTCCCGGACACGGGCGTGCTGCCGGTCGTGGCGGAGGCGTTGGCCGTGATCGGTGTGGGCGTGGTGCTGGGCCTGATGGTCTTCGGCTTTTTCGGGTTGCGGGCCGCGTTCGTCGTCGGCTTGGTCGCCGCGCTGGCCAGTTCGCCGTTCATCTTCGGCTTCCTGCGTGACTACGACACGCTGACCGCCTCGCTGGTGGCGTACGCGGTGAGCACGCTGGTGTGTGCCGGCATGTCGTTCCGTAGCTCGACGAACTTCGACTTCGCCACGATCGCGCGGGACACCGCCGATTACGACACCGAGGAGGTCGCCGAGATCCTCGAGGCGGAGTCCGACGCGGCGGCGACCGCCGACGTCGACGACGAGTCCGAGGCGGTCACCGCCGGTAGGGACCGTCGCCGGCGCCATGACGACGACAACGACGACGACGACCTCGTTCGCGTCTGAGAAGGAGGACGACTACTCATGTCACCGATCGTGCTGACGATCTATGTGCTCATCTGGCCCGTCGTGGTGGCCGGCACCCTGGCGGTGATCGTGCGGGGCTTCGTCAAGGAGGCCGCGGAGGCCAAGAGGGAGGGCGCCCCGATCATCTAGCGCCTCCTCACGACGCGGACTCAGTCGGCGTCGAGATCCTGCTCGATGAGGGCGGCGATCTCGGCGACGGCGTCGGCGTCGTCGCCGCTCACCGTGACCTCGGCACCCTTCTCCGCGCCGAGCGCCATGATGAGCACCGCGGAGGCCGCGTCGGCCTCCTCGCCGTCGAAGGTGATCTCGATGTCCGTGTCGTACTTTTCGGCGGCTTCGGCGATGATGCCGGCCGGGCGGGCGTGCAGGCCCTCGGCCGATCCGACGATGACAGTGGTGCTGGCCATGGTGTCTCCTCCTGTGGGGTGGGTGGGTGGCGGGGCGCCGGGGTCGGGCCTTGCCGCCATCGTTCAGTGTGGCCTGTCAGGCCGCGACCGGATCGGTCGCGGCGACCGGGGCGACTGCCGGGGTGCGGCGCGCGGACTTGGCGGCCACCACGGCCGCGCACGCCACCAGGGTCCCGGCGAGGATCGCGATGAGGTAGCCCCAGACCGGGTTGATGGCGAACACCACGAACAGGCCGCCGTGGGGCGCGTACGACTCCACGGAGAACGCCATGATCAGGGCACCGGTCACGGCGCCGCCGGCCATCATCGACGGGATCACGCGCAGCGGGTCGGCGGCGGCGAACGGGATGGCGCCCTCGGAGATGAAGCTCGCGCCCAGCAGGAACGCGGCGCGGCCGTTCTCCTGCTCGGCCGGGCTGAACAGCCGCTTGCGCACGACGGTGGCCAGACCCATCGCCAGCGGCGGGACCATGCCGGCGGCCATCACCGCTGCCATGATCCGCAGCGTCGCGGGGTTGTCGGCCACCAGGCCGGCGGTGGCGAAGGTGTAGGCGGCCTTGTTGACGGGCCCGCCGAGGTCGAAGCACATCATCAGGCCCAGGATCACGCCGAGCAGGATCATCGAGGAGCCGGTCATGCCGCCCAGCCAGGACTCCATGGCCTCGGTGAGCGCGGCCAGTGGGCGACCGAGTAGCAGGAACATGAGCAGGCCGATCGCCAGCGAGCCGATCAGCGGGATGAGCACGACGGGCATGAGGCCGGACAGCCAGCGCGGGGTCTTCCAGGTGGTCATCCAGCGTACGAGGTAGCCGGCGAGGATGCCGGTGACCAGGGCGCCGATGAAGCCGGCACCGAGGGTCGCGGACAGCGCACCGCCGACGAAGCCCGGGGCGATGCCGGGGCGGTCGGCCAGGCCGTAGGCGATGTACCCCGACAGCACGGCGATCATGAAACCCATCGCGGCCTGCCCGATCGCGAACAGCACAGCGCCCATGTAGAGGCGTAGCCCGGTCTGGGTGAGGGCCTCGGCGCCGGCGGTACCGGCGGGGACGATCTCGCCGTCGAGATACCAGACCTCGCCGGGTAGGTCGGTGAGCGTGAACGAGGTGGACAGTTCCTGCCACACGAACGCGACGTCGTAGCCGGCGAAGAGGAATCCGAGCGCCAGCAGCAGGCCGCCGGCGGCGACGAACGGGATCATGTAGGACACGCCGGTCATCACCGCGCGCTGCAGCCCGCGGGCCCAGTGTTCGTCGGCGCCGGACGCGCTCGACGCGGCGGTCCCCGAGCCGTCACCGGAGTCGGCCGACACGCGCCGGGCGCGGGGGTCGCGCGCGGCGGCCAGCGCCTCGTCGAGGACCCGGTCGGGGGCGTCGATGGCCTTCTTCACGCCGTACTCGACGACGGGCTTGCCGGCGAAGCGGCCGCGGTCGCGGACGCCGACGTCGGTGGCGAACACGACCGCGTCGGCCGCCTCGATCACGCCCGGGTCGAGGGGGGTGGCGCCCGCCGAGCCCTGGGTCTCGACCTGCAGATCGACGCCGCGGGCCTGCGCGGCCTGGGCCAGGGAGTCGGCGGCCATGTAGGTGTGGGCGATGCCGGTGGGGCACGCGGTCACCGCGACCAGGCGCAGCGGCGCGTCGCCGCCACCGTCGGTTGCGGTCGCCGCACCGCCGCTTGTGGTCGCCGCGTCACCGCTGGACGCCGTGGGGGCGGGCGCCGACGAGGACGACGACGAGGCCTTCTGCTCCTGGGCGCCGAGCACCTTCTCGATGGCCGCGACCGCGTCCTCGGCCGTGGCGGCCGCGCGGAGGGAGTCCACGAACTCGGCACGCACGAGGTTCCGCGCGAGTGTGGCGAGCAGCTTGAGGTGCTCCTTTCCGCCGCCGGCGGGGGCGCCGATCATCAGCACGAGGTCGGCGGGTCCGTCCTTGGCTCCGAAGTCGACGGGCGGGTCGAGTCGGGCGAACGCGAGGCTCGGCGAGGTCACGGACTCGGACTTGCAGTGCGGGATCGCGATCCCGCCCTTCATGCCGGTGGCCGCCTTGTCCTCTCGGGCGAGGAGGTCGCGCACGAGGGCGTCGTGGTCCTCGGCGCGGCCGGCGTCGACGAGGGTCCGGGCCAGCGCCCGGATCACCTCCTGCTTGGTGCCGCCGAGGTCGGCGTCGAGCCGCACGGTGGCGGTCTCGATGATGGGCTGGTTCATGGTCGTGCTCCGTGTCGTTATGAGAAGGGGTGTCGAGGCGAAGGTGGGCGGGGGACGGGGACCTCAGTCGAGGCGCCTGAGCGTGGCGCGGAAGGTGGCGGGGTCGAGGCCCAGTGGCAGGCCGGTGCCGGGAAGGGAGGCGGCCACGCTGCCGTGACCGACCGCCCAGGCGAGCCGGTCCCGCGGCGGGAGCCCGCGGGCCTCGGCGAGCAGATAACCGGCGAGCGCGGAGTCGCCGGCCCCGACCGTGGACCTGACCTGCACGGCGGGGGCGTTCGCGAACCACGTCTCGTCGTCGTCGACCAACACCGCTCCGGCACCGCCCAGCGTGACCAGGACCGTGCCGACACCCCGGCCGCGCAGGGTGCGTGCGGCGGCGACCACGGGCCCGGTGTCCCCGTCCACGGCGCGTCGTTCCAGCTCCGCGCCGTCGACGCCGGCGAGCTGGCCGAGCTCCTCGCCGTTGGGTTTGACCAGGTCCGGCGCGGCGTCCGGGAGTCGCGCGGCGAGGGCTGCCAGGGGTGCGTCGGAGGTGTCGACGGCGAGGCGCGCCCCGGCCGGACGCAGGGCGGTGACCAGATCGGCGTAGAAGTCGTCCTCCACGCCGCGCGGCAGGGATCCGCTCAGCACCACCCACCGCGCGTCGCGGGCGAGGTCGGTGATCGTGGACCGGACCCGGTCGGACGTGGTGGCGTCGAGCTCGGGACCGGGGGAGTTGATCTTGGTGGTCATGCCCTCGGGGTCGGCGAGGGTGAGGTTGATCCGCACGGCCCCGGTCGTCGGCATCACGGAGGTCGTCACGCCGGTCGCGGTGCACATCGTCACGAACGGGTCCTCGGGAGGCGCGGGGAACACCGCGTGCGCCTCCAGCCCGCCGGCGGCCACCACACGTGCGACGTTGACGCCCTTGCCGCCGGGGGAGTCGTCGACAGTCGCTATGCGGTTGACCCCGCCCACGGCGAGCGGTGCCGGTAGCTGCGCGGTGCGGTCGACCGACGGGTTCATGGTGAGCGTGACGATCATGGCAGGACGACCTCGATTCCGTGGGTGTCCAGCGCGGCGGCGAGCGGGCCGGACGGGGGTGAGTCGGTGACCAGCACGTCGATCTGGTCGAGACCGGCGAACGAGACGAGGAACTCGTGGCCGAATTTGCTCGAGTCGGCCAATACCGCCACCTGCCGCGCGGCGCCGCACATGGCGTTCTTCACCGCCGCCTCGTCCGGGTCCTGGGTGGTGAGGCCGCGGTCGGGGTGGAGACCGTTGGTGCCGACCAACGCCACGTCCACGCGGATCTCCTCCAGCGCCCGAAGTACCGACGCGCCCACGCACCCGCCGGTGAGGCCGCGGACCGCCCCGCCGAGCACGTGCAGGTCGTCGGTCGCCGCGCGGTGCAGGGCGTCGGCGACGGGGACCGCGTTGGTGATGACCGTCAGCCCGTGGTCGGCGGGCAGCGCCGACGCGAGGGCCTCGGTGGTGGAGCCGGCATCGACCAGCACGGTCCCGCCGGCGGAGGGCAGGAGCCGCAGCGCGGCGCGGCCGATCGCGCTCTTGGCCTCGACGTTCTCGGACCGGCGCGCGGCGAGGGTCCGCTCCACACGACCACCCGGGGCCGCACTCACCGCGCCGCCGTGCGTACGTTCGAGGTGCCCCTCTGATTCCAGGACCGACAGGTCGCGGCGGATGGTCTCGGCGCTCACGTCGAGGTCGGTGGCGAGCTCGGCCACGGTGACCCGACCGGACGCGGCGAGGGTCTCCGTGATGCGCCGTCGTCGCTCGCTGCCGTACATGGTGAGCCTTTCGCCTTTGACCGAGTGTGTTGGATTCTGCCCGAAACGGTTGGAAAGTCAAGCACTATTAGTTACCCTCGTCACAGAATCAGTCGATCGGCCGGGCGCGGGCGCCCGGTCCCAAGGAGCTCCCAATGACGCAGCAGTCGAAGGCCGGGGCGGTCATCCGCGGCACCGGTGTGGTCGCCGGACTCGCCCACGGGCCCGCCCGATGGGTGGTCCGGCCCGAGGAGGCGTTCACGCCCGGCTCCGGGGTTGTTGACGACGCACCGGCCGAGGCCCCGGCGGGCGGGACCCCCGAACCCGACGAGCAGGAGGTCGAGCGCGGCCGCGAGCGCTTCGCTGCCGCGGCCGCCACCGTCGCCGACCGCCTCGACCAGCGCGCCGCCTGGGCGACCGGCGTCAGCGCCGAGGTGCTCACCGCCAACGCCGTCCTCGCCCGCGACCGCGGCTGGGCCAGGGAGGTCACCAAGCAGCTGAAGAAGGGTGCGGCGGTCGAGGCCGCGGCGGTCGCGGCCACGGAGAGCTTCGCCGCGAAGTTCGCCAAGATCGGCGGCCGGCAGGCCGAGCGCATCACCGATCTGCGCGATCTCTGCGCCCGGGTGGTCGCCGAACTGCGCGGCCTGGCCGAGCCCGGGATCCCCGACTTCGACGAGCCCGGCATCCTCCTGGCCGACGACCTCGCCCCCGCCGACACCGCCGGCCTCGACCCGGCCCTCGTGCTGGCGATCGTGTGCGAGCACGGCGGCCCCACCTCCCACACCGCGATCATCGCCCGCCAGCTGGGCATCCCGTGCATGGTCGCCGCAGGCGGCCTGTCCGCCGTCGCCGACGGCACCCGCGTGCTCGTCGACGCCGCCGCGGGCACCGTCACGGTCGAGCCCGAGGAGGGCCCGGCCGCGGCGGCGGCCGAGGCGGACCGGCGCAACCGCGCCGCGGCGGCGACCTGGACCGGACCCGCAGCACTCGCCGACGGCCACGAGGTCTCCCTGCTCGCCAACGTCCAGGACGGCGATGGTGCGGAGGCGGCCGCCTCCGGCCCGGCCGGGGGGATCGGCCTGTTCCGCACCGAACTGGCGTTCCTCGACAGGGCCGACGAGCCGACCCACGACGAGCAGGTCGCGCTCTACGCCCGAGTGCTCGGCGCCTTTCCCGACGCGCGCGTCGTCACCCGGACGCTCGACGCCGGCTCGGACAAGCCGCTCGCGTTTGCCGGAATGACCGAGGAGGACAACCCCGCCCTCGGTGTGCGCGGGATCCGCGTGGACCTGCTCGACCGCGGGCTGCTCGACCGCCAGCTCGACGCCCTCGCGGCGGCCGGCCGGCAGGTCGGCGGCGCGCAGTCCTCACCGTGGGTGATGGCGCCGATGGTGGCCACCGTCGACGAGGCCCGCGACTTCGCCGACCGCTGCCGCAGCCGGGGTCTCACACCCGGGATCATGGTCGAGGTGCCGTCCGTCGCCGTGGCCGTGGACCGCTTCCTGCCCCACGTCGACTTCCTCTCCGTGGGCACCAACGACCTCACCCAGTACGTCATGGCCGCCGACCGGATGTCCTCGGATCTGGCCGCGCTCACCGACCCCTGGCAGCCCGCCGTACTGCGCATCATCGGCACGGTCGCCGACGCCGCAGGTCGTTCCCCCGACGGTCGGTCGGTCCCGGTGGGCGTGTGCGGCGAGGCGGCGGCCGATCCCGATCTCGCCTGCGTCCTGCTGGGGCTCGGCGTCACCTCGCTGTCGGTGGCCACCGCCGCCCTGCCCTACGTCGGCGCCGCGCTGGCCGGGGTCACGCTCAAGCAGTGCCGCGAGTTCGCACGGATCGCGCTCAGCAGCGACACGGCCCGCGACGCCCGGGACGCGGTCCGCGCCGCGCGCGGCTGAGGCAGCGCCGACGACGCCCTCTGGATGCCGCCGGAGGGGCATGGCCGCCGCTCAGCCCAGTGCGCGCAGAACCGCGAGACCGGCCGCGCCGCACGCTCCCGCGACGAGCAGGGAGGCCAGGGTGCCGATGATGAACCGCTCGCTCACCGCCGGGTTCTCGCGGATCTCCGGATAGCGGCCGAGGGCCTTGATCGCCACGACCACGGCGGCGAGCTCGAAGCGTCCGGCGAGGATCGCGGCGGTCAGGCCGAGGCGTTCGAGGGCTCCGATCCACATGCCGCCTCGGAGCACCTCCCGTACCTGCGGGGCGGGGTCGTCGCGTCGGCGCATCACGGGCCGGCGGGAGTCGCCGCTGATCTCGATGGTCGGGGGTTCGGGTACCCGTGCGGAGCGCAGGATGAGCGACGCGATCGGTGAGCCGAGCCCGGCGGAGGCGAGGAGGCTGACGAGCACCACGATCGCGACGACGATCCAGTCGGGCCAGGCGCTCATCGGTCGGCTTCCCCGCTTGAGCCAATGGCCGCCGCGTGTGCCCCTGCGAGGAGTCGGTCGAGAGCGGGGTAGGCAGCCCGCTCGTCGCGGATCCGCGACGCCCGTAGAGCGCCCGTCACGGAGGCGGGCGTGATGCCCAGTTCGTCGGCGGCCGCGGCCTGGGTGGGGGCGCGATCGACGGCGTCCACGACCCGCCACTGCGCCTCGGTCCGGCCGAGCACGAGCAGCGCGACCAGGGCCCACACCGCCTCGCAGTCGGCGGCCCACGCCGCGGCGGTGGCGGGCTCGGCGTGCGCCCGGGCATTGTCAGGGACGCGTATCGCCACGGAGCCGGGGAGCCTCTTGGCGGCGTCGACGGCGGAGCGGGCGGCGATATAGGCGTCCCCGCGACCGGCCCGGGTTCCGGAGGAGTAGGACTCGTCGTCGACATCTCCCGCGCCCACCCCGCAGTGCCAGTCACCCTCGCGCAGCGCGATGAGCAGCGTCGAGCGCACCGCGGCAGGGTCGTCCAGGAGTCCCTGGACCTCGTCGCCGGCGGTGCGCTCGAACGCGGCCGCCACCGGGATCTCGTCCAGGGCGTCGAGGAGGGCGGGCACCCGGTCGGCGCTGGTGCGACTGCGGCGCTGGTCGATGGTCACGACGTACATGAGGCGATCGTGCCACACATCGCCGACATTAGGTCAAAAAGCCTAACTGGGACGGATTAGGCGGAAATGGCTCATTGGTCGGGGATTAACCTCGTGGTGGTCACGCCGTGGCGGGACGGCCGATGTCGGGGCGGGCGTCGCCGAAGGTCTCCTTGCGCTCGCGATCGCGGACCCGCTCGCCCCAGGCCTCGAGCCGGGCGCGGCCGAACGGCGTGCGGTAGCGCAGCGCGTTGAGCGTGACGAGGTAGGCGTGCGCCCACGGTGGCCGGACCGGCAGGCCGAACTCGCGCATCGAGTCACGGCCCAGCAGCACGGTGAGCATGCTCAGTAGACGCTCGTGGCCGACACGGGCGCGCAGGCGGGGGAACGGGCCGCTGCGATGCCGGGTGCGCTGCGCCTCGACCAGCGCCTGCGTGAGCTGCGGGCCCGCCTCGGACAACCCGGCCTGCGCCAGGAGGATGTGGTAGTTCATGCGGTGGCGTTCGCTCTCGCGCTCGACGAGGAAGTCGTCGTCGACCCCGAGCAGCCAGCCGACGTAGCGCCACACGTGCATGACGTCGGCCGAGTCCTGCCGGCTCACCGGCACACCGAGCGTCCGCACGCCCAGCAGGA
The DNA here is from genome assembly GCF_045369825.1 of Dietzia sp. 179-F 9C3 NHS. Lineage (NCBI taxonomy): Bacteria > Bacillati > Actinomycetota > Actinomycetes > Mycobacteriales > Dietziaceae > Dietzia > Dietzia sp. 179-F 9C3 NHS. The sequence goes on along the minus strand of NZ_JBIQES010000018.1, from coordinate 2,281 downwards.
CGACGGCGTCGAACAGGCCCAGGGTGGCGGCGAGGTCGCTCTGGTTGATCGGCAGGCCCCAGCGGCCCGTGTCCCAGCGAGGCTCCATGGCGTGGTTGACCACCGCGTGCATCGCCCGCACGTGGCCGGTCAACCGCCACGCCTCGCCGCCCGGGCGCAGCCCGTCGGGGATCGACAGCGACATGGTCCAGTGGCTGGTCTCGGCCAGGCGGCGCAGGGTCGTGTTGCCGGTCAGTCCGCCGGTGGCCACGAGCAGGTCGGTGGGGCCGCCGAAGCGGTAGCCGCCGATGAGCGAGAGCTGCAGCAGGATGTCGGCGGCGTTCTGTCCGAAGCGTAGGTACACCTTCTGGCCGCGCGCGATCCGGTCCCAGTCGACCCAGTCCGGGGTGTCCTCGAGCCGCGCGATGTACTCGCGCAGGACGGGCGCGGCGTCCTCGGGAAGGCCGGCCGTGCCGGTGGTCAGGGCCTCGTCGAGCTGGCGGCGGCTCACGGCACCGGGTTCGCCCGAGCGCAGGCGCATCGCGGCGGCCAGCCTGTTGCCGAGCTCGTCGCGCTCGAGGTAGGCGCGGCCGAGGCGGTCCATGAGTTGCTCGTCGACCTCGTCCACGCGCGCGATGGACTTGAGGGTGCGCCCCATGCGGCGCGAGCGTTCCTCGGCCTCGCGGAAGCGGGTCGGGTAGGGGCTGCTGTGAGGACCGGCGGGCCGGGCGGTGGTGTCGGTGGGTGCGGTGCTCGTCATACCCAGAACTATGACGCGAGTCTTTACTCGCATACAATTCGCGTTTGTGCGCAGAGTTCCTCAACAGGCCAGATCCCGCGCGATGGTCGAGCGGATCATCGCCGCGGCTCGCGTCGTGCTCGTGCGCGACGGCTACGAGTCCTTCACCACGAACCGCGTCGCCGACGAGGCCGAGGTCAGCCCGGGATCGCTCTACCAGTACTTTCCCGACAAGGCAGCGCTGGTCACGGTGGTGATGGAACGCTGGTCGGCAGAGGTGTCCGACAAGGTCGCGGCGTCGCTGGCGGAGGCCGGTCCGGTGGACGTCACCGATCCGTCGTCGGTCCGCGGGGTGGCGGACGCCCTGCTCACGGCGATCGAGGCCGACGCCGGGCTGCTCCGGATCGTGTGGGAGGAGCTGCCCGCGGTGCGGCACCGGGCGCAGCAGCACGCGCTCGAGCGGCGCATCCACGAGCTGCTCTCGGTTCACCTGGCCGCCGCGGGCATGCGCCGGGGAGATCCCGCGGCGCGGGCGTGGGTGATCGTCATGGCGGTGGAGAACGTGGCCGTGCGCTGGGTGCTGGACCGGCCGGCGATCCCGCGGGAGGCGCTGCTCGACGAGTTCGCGGCGCTCGCGGGTGGGTACGCCCGACTCGGCTCCGGGGCGGTCGGGCAGGATGGCGGGTGATGACCCGTCTCCCCCCACGCCCACCCCGTACAGGTCCGCACGCATCCGCCGGCGTCCGCGCGCTGGGGCTGGGTGTGGCCCTCGCCGTCGTCGCCACCGGCTGCTTCGGACCCACCCGCGAGCCACCCGTGCCGATCCCGCCCGGCATCCCACCGGGCGCCGGCGCCCCGGTGCCGACGGTGGACATCGACGCGCCCGGCCGCACGTCGGACCAGCTGCGGCCGTGGGCGGAGGGGATCGCCGAGCCCATGCGGATCCCGGTGCCCGCGCTGGCCGCCTACGGCAACGCGGCCGAGACGATGCGGCAGACGCGCCCCGAGTGCAACCTCGCGTGGACCACGCTCGCCGGGATCGGCCGGGTGGAGAGCCGGCACGGCAACTTCCGCGGGTCGCAGCTCGAGGGCGACGGCGTCGCGCGCCCCACGATCATCGGCCCGCGCCTCGACGGCTCGCCCGGATATGCCGAGATCCGCGACACGGACGCCGGCGAGCTCGACGGTGACACCGAGTACGACCGCGCCATCGGCCCCCTGCAGTTCATCCCCGAGACCTGGCGCAAGTACGGCCGCGACGCCAGCGGCGACGGCCGCGCGGACCCCAACCAGATCGACGACGCCGCCGTGGCCGCCGCACGCCTGCTGTGCGACCGCGGTGGCGACCTGAGCCAGGCCGAGAACTGGCAGCGCGCGGTGTTGGCCTACAACGCCTCGCGCGAGTACGTCATGGACGTGCGCGACGCGGCGGCTGCGTACTCGGTGGGGACGACGGCGCCGTAGGCCCGACCTGCGGTGCCCTAGATGTACTGCCCAGCCAGGTTGTTTGAGATCCGGCTGATGGGTGGGAGCTTCCCGATCGCGGTGTGGGGCCTGTGGTGA
>NZ_JBIQES010000017.1:0-44464 GCF_045369825.1 Dietzia sp. 179-F 9C3 NHS | reverse complement strand
GCAGCTCCACTCTGCCGGGAGGTTCTCGTCACATCAGGGAAGCCAGATCAAACAACCTCCCTGGGCAGTACAGCTAGCCGCCGTCACCCCGCGAGGTCGCCGTGTCCCGCGACGCCTGAGGACCTACCCTCGATGAGCATGAAGGTCGAACGGACGGTCCTCGCGATCCCCGGCTTCGTCGCCGCGATGGCCGGCGAGTACGCCTGGCAGAAGCGGAACCCCGCGCAGGGGCCCCGGGCCGGCGACTACGAACTCTCCGACACCCTGGCCAGCATCTCGATGGGCGTCGGCAGCCTGATCGCTCCGTACGTCACCGGTCCGCTGCTCAGGCCGGTCACGCCGGGTAAGGGCCGCTACGCCAGAGCGCTCATGGGCCTGACCCTGGGGGCGGCGGCCGTGACGACCGTCGGGGACGTCATCCGGCGCGCCCGCACCACCGGGCTGCTCGAAGCGGGCACCTTGCCGTCGTCACCCTCCGGTGCCGCCCCGGGCCCCACCGGCGGTGACGACGACGAGGCCGGCCCACCGCTGCCGCCCGCGCTGCAGCGGATCACCGGGGGGTCCGCGGTGACGGCGATGGCCTCGGCCGTCGTCACCGTGGCGACCCTGTGGTCCGCGGAGACGGCCGCTGCCCGGTTGTTCCGTCGCACCCCGCTGGACCTGGGTTCCGGGCCGCTCGCGTACGCGGCGGCGATCCTCGGCTGGGACTTCCTCTACTACTGGAACCACCGGCTCAGCCACGAGAGTCGCTGGCTGTGGGCCACGCACGTCGTGCACCACTCGAGCGAGCGCTACAACCTCTCGACCGCGCTGCGGCAGCCGGTGGCCGAGGCGCTGACGATCTACGTGCCCTACGGTCTGCTCTCGCTGCTGGGCGTGCGGCCGGCGCTGGTCATGGACGCCCGCGCGCTCAACCTGATCTACCAGTTCTGGATCCACACCGAGGTGATCCGCTCCATCGGTCCGCTGGAGGCGGTGTTCAACTCGCCGTCGCACCACCGCGCCCACCACGGCAGCAACAGTCGCTACCTCGACCGCAACCACGGCAGCATCCTCATCGTGTGGGACAAGCTCTTCGGCACCTTCGAGCCCGAGGGGGAGCCAGTCGTCTACGGGCTCACGCGCAACATCGAGACGGTTAACCCGGTGCGGATAGCCACCCACGAGTGGGCAGCGATCGCGCGCGATGTGTTCCGGTCGCGGACCTGGGGCGACCGGGTGAGCTACCTCGTGCGCGGCCCCGGCTGGGCCGGCGCTCGGGAGGGGTAGGCGCGCACCGGGTCGGGCCTGCCGTAAGAAAACCGTGACGAGCGGGAACATCCGTCAACTCCAGTGCGTTCCACCTGTACGAGTGATTCGTCGGTGACCCGGCGGGGACTCTCGATTCCGACCTTCCCCGACAACCTCGAAGGGACCTCGATGCGCAGCAGCAGCAACCCGGTCTTCAGCTCACTGTCCGAATCCAGTGCGCGCGGAGCCACCCAGTTCGGCGGCGCCGGACGGGCCGCGTTCCAGCAGGGCCAGTACGGCCAGCAGGACTTTGGTCAGCATGGCTTCGGTGCCCCGCAGGGCTACGAGCAGGGCTATGGCGCCCCGCAGGGCTACGCGTCCCAGGCCGGCGCGGGCGCCGATTCGCGACCCATGACGATCGACGACATCGTCACCAAGACCGCCCTCAGCCTCGGCCTGCTCAGCATCGTCGGCCTCGTCGCCTTCTATCTGGCCTCGACCAACCCGGGGCTGACCCTGCCGCTGCTGCTCGTCGGCGGCATCGGCGGCTTCGTCGTGGTGCTCCTCGCCACGTTCGGCAAGAAGATGGACTCCGCGCCCATCACCCTGACCTACTCGGCGCTCGAGGGCCTCTTCGTCGGCGCCGCCACGTTCCTGTTCACCGCGGGCCTCGACGCCGGCGGCGTCTTGGGTGCGGTCGGCAGCGCGATCCTCGGCACCATCGGCGTGTTCGTGGGCATGCTGTTCGTCTACAAGACCGGCGCCATCCGCGTGACCCCCAAGTTCACGCGCTTCATCACCGCCGGCATCGTCGGTGTCCTGTTCGCCGCGCTGGGCAGCATCGTCCTGAGCTTCTTCACCGGCGGCAGCAACCCGCTGTACGACGGCGGTCCGCTCGCCATCGGCTTCTGTCTCCTGTGCATCGGCCTCGCCGCGTTCAGCTTCCTGCTGGACTTCGACAACGCCGATCGCCTCGTCCGTGCAGGCGCCCCGGCCACGATGGCGTGGGGCGTGGCCCTCGGTCTGGTCGTGACGCTGGTCTGGCTGTACATCGAGATCCTGCGCCTCATGAGCTACTTCCGCGACTGACCACCCGGTCAGCACGCTCCCCGCGCGCAGCGCGTCCGCGGCCCCGGCACCCCTGCCCCAGGGAGGCCGGGGCCGCGGCGATTTCGCGGGCGGGGAGGCCGTCCCGCGGCGGTGGTGCACCCCTTTCGTCGCCTGGCGCGGGGGTTGTGCATCCGTTGTGTCGTCGAACGGAAGCGCAACCGGGCGGGGCGCCGACGAATCGGAAGCACAACTGCCAGAAGCCCCCTGCCCGGACGCGCTCGACCGGCGACCGGCGGAAGCGACCCCGTCGTGGCCGCTCGCGGAGTAAAGTAGCGCCCCGTCACATCCCGCGACGAGAGGTACTCACCATGATGCCCACGCGTCCGACCGGCCCCCTCGGCGGCTTCCTGGCCGACCTGTTCGACGCCGCTGTAACCGGCCTGGCCGCCGCGAGCTCGGCTGTCGGGATCGATTTCGAGGAGGTCGTCTACGACAACGCGTCGGTGGGGATCGCGCTCATCCCGTTCGCCGTGGGCAGCGGCCTGCTGGACCAGGCCGGCATCTGAGCCGGCACGGCCCACATCCGCGCGACCGGACAGACGGCGAGCCCCGCACCTGCTCAGAACAGGTGCGGGGCTCGTCCGAACCGCCGTGGGGAATCAGCTCAGGCGCTCGAGCACCATCGCCATGCCCTGGCCGCCGCCGACACACATGGTCTCGACGCCGAACTGCTTGTCCTCGGCCTGCAGGTTGTTGATCAGCGACGCGGTGATCCGGGCGCCGGTCATGCCGAACGGGTGGCCCAGCGCGATGGCGCCGCCGTTGACGTTGAGCTTGTCCTCGTCGATGCCCAGCTCGCGGGCGGAGCCGAGCACCTGGACGGCGAACGCCTCGTTGATCTCGAACAGGTCGATGTCGGAGATCGACTTGCCGGCGATGCGCAGGGCGTTCTTCACGGCCTCGATCGGGCCGAGGCCCATGATCTCGGGTGAGAGGCCGGACACGCCGGTGGAGACGACGCGCGCGAGCGGGGTGAGGCCGAGCTCCTTGGCCTTGACGTCGCTCATGATCACGAGCGCGGCCGCGCCGTCGTTGAGCGGGCAGCAGTTGCCGGCGGCGACGGTGCCGTCGGGGCGGAAGACCGGCTTGAGCTGCGAGACCTTCTCGTAGGTGGTGCCGGGCCGCGGGCCGTCGTCGGCGGAGACCACGGTGCCGTCGGGCATGGTGACCGGGGTGATCTCGTTGGCGAAGTGGCCGCGCTCGACGGCCTCGACGGCGCGGTTCTGCGAGCGCACGCCCCAGTGGTCCTGCTCCTCGCGGGTGATGCCGGTCATCTGCGCGACGTTCTCGGCGGTCTGGCCCATGGGGATGTAGACGTCCGGCAGGATGCCCTGCTCACGCGGGTCGGTCCAGGTCTCGGAGCCGGCCTCGGCGCGCTTCTCGGTGCGGGCCATGGCGTCGGCGAAGATCGGGTTCTTGGTGTCCGGGATGTGGTCGGACGTGCCCTGGGCGAAGTTGGAGACGGTCTCGACGCCGGCGGAGATGAAGACGTCGCCCTCGCCGGCCTTGATCGCGTGCAGCGCCATGCGGGTGGTCTGCAGCGACGACGAGCAGTAGCGGTTCACCGTGGTGCCGGGGACGGTGTCCATGCCGGCGAGCACGGAGACGACGCGGGCCATGTTGAAGCCCTGCGGGCCGCCGGGCAGTCCGCAGCCCAGCATGAGGTCGTCGACCTGGGTCGGGTCGAGCGCGGGGACCTTGTCCAGCGCGGCCTTGACCATCTGCGCGGTGAGGTCGTCCGAGCGGATGCCCACCAGGGACCCCTTGTTGGCGCGGCCGATCGGGGAACGGGCGTACGAGACGATCACGGCTTCCGGCATGGAAGGCTCCTTCGTTGCTGGTGGGAAAACTGTGCAGGTGAGTGCGGTGTGGGCGGCTACGACTCCGGGTCGTCCGACCTCTGCGCGGTACGGTCCCGGCGCAGGATCCGGCTCCGACGGCGAAGGGTGTCCGCCGCCTCCCGGGCGTCGGCCGTGTCCTCGACGTCGCCGTCCACGTCCTCATTATGCAGGTCCGACCTGGAACGCGTTCCGTCCGCGTCCTCGTGCGTGCGGACGAAGTCGGTGAGGCGGCGCGCGAGCCGCGAGACCACGGACTCGCGCGGCTCCGCGTCGGCCTCGCCGCCGCCCTCCGCGTCGGCCTCGCCGCCGCCCTCCGCGTCGGCGTCCCGTTCGCCGTCGGCCCCGTCCTCGGCCCCGGGTGCGACGGCGAGGTCCGCGTCCGGCCGGGCCTCGGGCTCGGTGTCGGGCTCGGTGTCGGCGGGCGGCTCCTCCCACACCCCGAGCGCGAGGCACACGGCCGGCAGCAGGAGGCCGGCGGCGAGCTCGTAACCGGCGGAGTTGGGGTGGAAGCGGTCGGGGGAGAAGAGCAGGTCGCCGCGGGCGTGGAACTCGGGCGCGAGCGTCTCGGCCAGGGAGACGGGCACGCCGCCGTTCTTGCGCACCTGCACGGCCTGGGCGGCGGCGAGGCGGCGGCTCAGGGTGGCCATCACGGCGCGCAGCGGCTGCGGCACCGGCTTGATGATCCCCAGGTCCGGGCACGTGCCCACCACAACGTGCGAGCCGCCCTTGCGCAGCGCGGCCACGGCCTCGCCGACGCGCCGGGCGGACGGGCCGATGGAGTTGCGGGCGGTGATGTCGTTGCCGCCGATGAGGATCACCGAGATGTCCGGCTTGCCGCGCGCGACCTGCATGGCCTCGATCTGCCCGGGCAGTCCCTTGGAGGTGGCGCCGACGATCGCCTTGATGCTCAGCCGCACGTCCCAGCCGGACTCCTCGGCCAGGCCGCGGGCGAGCAGCACGCCGGGCATCTCGCCGGGCGTCTCGGCGCCCAGGCCGGCGGCCAGCGAGTCGCCGAAGATCATCATGTGCACGTCGCAGGACATGCCGGGACGCCACGGGTCGGCGACGGACGCGCCGGGGCGGTAGAGCCCGTCGCCGTCGAAGGGCCGGGAGGTGGGGCGGGGGATCACCCTGCGGGCGATCTTGGCCTGCTGCACCAGGACCTCGAGCGCACCGCGGTAGGCCCCGGCGGTGCCCACGGCGGTCAGGGCGAGCGGCACCACGAGGCGACGCATCGGGTCGTGTGGTTGGTTCATCGGGCGTGCCGCCTCCTTTCCGTCCGGTGCCGGGCGGTGTCGCCGGCCGTGTCGAGGGCCAGTGCGCGCGCCTGCTCGGCGAGTCCGACGATAGCCGCGCGGCTGGCCGCCGGTCCCGCCGAGAGGTCCACCGGGTACTCGATGATCGAGATGTCCGTGTGGACGATCCGCCGCGGCTGCGGCTCGTCGTCGCGCCGCTGCGCCGGGTAGACGAGGTACGCGCGGTCCACGCCGAGCGCCGTGCACGCGGCGAGCAGCCGGTAGTGCTCGGCGGCCCGCGACCGGCGGTCGGTGGGGTAGGTGGGCACGAAGGTGGTCACGGGCTCGCCGTCCACCTCGTAGACCAGGCCGGTGCGCACGGAGATGTGCCCGCCCGACGACGAGGGTGCGTGATGCCGCCCCGTCGCGGCCGCGGGCATGCTGTCCGGGCCCTCGCCGCCGGTGTCCTCGATGCCCGAGTCCAGGTGCACCAGCGGGTTGGCCAGCAGGCGCCCGCTGCGGCCGTCTGGCGCGCCGCGGCCGTGCAGCGCCGCGGTGAGCTCGGACTCCACGAAGCGCTCGAAGAGCTCGGGCATCTCGGTGACGAACGCGGCCGAGGAGGCGCTGCCGTCCTCCACCTCCACAAAGATGCGCCGCACGATCCGGTCGGCCAGCGCCAGCACGTCGTGGAAGCGGGCGTTGAGCCGCGTGGGCGTCCAGGCGGGCACGGGGGAACCGGGCGTGAGGAGGGTGGCGTCGCCGAGCCGGGCCGACACCATGGCCAGGCGGCGGCGCGTGGTGTCGGGCAGGTCGGGCAGGAACTGCAGCCGGTGCGCGGCCGTGCGCAGGATGCGGTTCTCCGGGATGTCCGGGGTGAACTCTGAGTAGGTCACCTCGAGGGGGATCGTCATGCCGGGGTGGCGGCGTATCTGGTCACCCAGGCGGATCCGCCCGCGGACGGTGGTGAGGGCCTCGTCGACGCGGCGGTAGCCGCGCAGCAGCCCCGCGGCGAGCGCCTGGTGGGCGAGCGTGGCCAGCGAATCGGCGACGGAGGCCCACAACTCGTCGTCGTCCCGCGCCGCCACCGGGCTGGGCAGGAACGGGTCCTCCGCGGCGTGGTCGAGCAGGAAGAACAGCTGGGTCAGGCCGAGGCTCGCGGCGGGGACCACCCGGACGGACAGGCCCTCGATCCGCACCGAGCCCACCCGGCCGCACGGGATGAGGCGCCACGTACGGCGCCCCGCGGGCAGGACCTCCACGAGGCCACTCTGCGAGAGGTGCTGGGCGCCCTCCCAGCTCAGGGTGACGAGCCGGCCGCGCCGGTCGAACTCGTCGAACTCGATCGACTCCTTGACGTTTGTCGAGGTGGCCGTCACGCCCGCCCGATCTTCCGGCGCAGGGCGTCCAGGCCGAAGCGCTCGTGGACCTCGCCCCGGGAGAGCCGGCCGTAGTAGTGCTCCTCGAGCAGCGGCAGCAGGTCGTAGCGCCAGATGCCCTCGAGGCCGCCCGGCTCGGTGGCCTCGTCCTTCATGAAGTACGAGGGGCCGATGCGCAGGTCGCGGTCCGAGTCGTCGATCTCGGCGTTGAGCGCCTCGAGCAGGTCCGCCGGCTCCGTGGTCACCCCCCGCGCCTCGAGGTGGCGCCGCAGCACGCCCGCCACCGGCGGGGTGTCGGGGTGGAGTTCCATAAAGGCGAAGCGGCGGCGGATCGCGGCGTCGACCATGGCGATCGAGCGGTCCGCGGTGTTCATGGTGCCGATGATGAACAGGTTGCGCGGCAGCCGGAACGACGTGTCCGGGGAGTACTGCGGCAGCACCGTCCGGTCGCGGTACTCGAGCAGGAAGTACATCTCGCCGAACACACGAGCCAGGTCGGCGCGGTTCATCTCGTCGATGATGAGGAAGCTCGGGTGCTCGCGCCCCGACTCGCTGGTCGCGCGCGCGGCCTGGCGGCGCAGCGGACCGGCCTGCAGCGCGAAGCCCGGCTGCCCGGACTCGGTGAGCGTGGGGCGGTAGCCCTCGAAGAAGTCCTCGTAGGCGTAGCTCGGGTGGAACTGCACCAGCTGGACGCGGCTCGGGTCGTCGGCCCCCGCGAGGAAGCGGGCGAGCTCCTGCGCGAGGTAGGTCTTACCGGTGCCGGGCGGGCCGTAGAACACGATCTGCTGGCGGCGCTGCAGAGTGTCCACCATCTCCTGCAGCTCCTTACGGGGCATGTGCAGGCTCTCCGCGAGCTCCTTGGTCACCCGGGGCAGCTCGGGCACGGTGCCTGCGGCGGGCGCCTCGGCGGTCGGCGACTCGGCCGAGTGCCGGCCCGGGTGCATCGCGGCGAGCAGTGCGTCGAGGCCGTCGGTGAGGTCCACCACCGAGCCGGGTTCACCGATGAGTTCCGAGAGCGGGCTGGGCAGCGACTCCAGGTCCAGGGTGACCTCGCTCCAACGCGCCGAGCGCTCGAGTTGCTGGCCGCCGTCATCCACGTAGCCCAGGTCGTCGGTCAGGGTGCCCAGGTGCAGCTTGCCGTCCGCGATCGTGGCCACCACGTCCTGCGGGTTCATGCGGCTGAGGAACGTGTGGAGCTCGGCGGTCAGCTGGAACCGGCCCTGGTAGTCCAGGTGCGGGTAGCCCTGCTCGACGGCCTGCGACACCTCGAGCCGGCTCGCGTGCGCGGGGATGCGGGGCAGGTGCGAGGCGGGCAGCGCGATCCGGTTCTGCGCCACCCACTGGCCGGCCTGGCCCACACCGCCGCGGCCGGGGCGGACGAGCCAGGCCCGGCGCGAGTGGTCGTCGCGGTGCCGCTGCCACTGGTTGGCCACCGAGCCGCGGTACCAGTCCACGGGATGGCCGAGCTGCGCCGAGAGCACCTCGGCGATCCGGTGCAGGTCCTGGTCGATGTCCAGCTCGTCGATGCCGCTGGGCCCGCCGATGAGCTCGGCGAACGCGTCGCGGATCCGCGTCTTGTGGTCGTGCTTGACGATCGGCTGGTAGTAGCCCGGCCACGCCAGGTACTGCAGGCTGTAGCGGATCGCCCGCCAGTCGCCGGGGGTCGAGCGGGCCGCGCGCTGGAACTCCCACGGGTCGGTCAGGGCGGCGTCGCGCTCGGCCGCGTCCAACTCGGCCCAGTGGATGATGAACGAGCACAGCCAGCGCAGGTGCTCGCGGACCTGGACGTTGAAGCCGAGGCCGCCGGTGAGCGGGCCCTTCTCGCCGAGCGCCTCGTCGAGGTCGGTGGGCATCTCCGGAGCGTTCTCGGTCCACGAGAGCACGTCGCGCACCCGGCCCCGCTTGAGGCGGGCGGTGACGGTCGACAGCGGCAGCTGCTGCACGTAGAGCAGCTCGGCCGCCAGCAGGACGACCGGCCGCGGGGCGCCCTCGAGCTGGTCGCGTAGGGCCTGCATGACGGGGGAGCGCAGGGCCGCGCCCTCGCCGGACCCGGCGCCCTCGGCAAGGCCCTCGTCGGGCTCGGCGTCGAGCCGGCGGGCCAACTCCTCGGCCACCTCGGGGGTCCAGGTGTACAGGTCGTCCTCGAACGGGGATTGCCCGGTGCGCAGGGCCGACCCCAGGACTCGCTCGGCGGCTGCCTCGATCCTCGGGGCCGGGCCTTCGGGGCGGTCGTGGGAACCGTCTGTCACGTGGTACTCCTGCTGCGCCGGCGCGGGCCGTCAGCCCGACGTACGTGTCCGAAGGTACCACCGGCACCGGCGGCGACCCGTCCTCCCGGCGCGAGGAGCAGACGGGTCACCGGCCGGACGTCAGCTGTGGTAAGGCTCCGCCGTGACGATGGTGACCTTGACCTTCTTGCCGTTGGGCGCGGCGTACTCGCGGGTCTCGTCGACCTTGGCGCCGAGGATCGCCCGACCGAGCGGCGACTCGGGCGAGTAGATCTCCAGGTCGTCCTTGCCCGAGCCCTCGCCGCGGGTGCCCAGCAGGAAGGTCTCCTTGGTGGACTCGTCGCCGTTGTAGTAGGCGCGCACCACGGACCCGATCAGGGCGACGCCCGACTCGGTGGGCGTCTCACCGACCTGGGCGGTGGCCAGCAGCTCGTCGAGCTGCCGGATCCGCGCCTCCTCCTGGCCCTGCTGCTCGCGGGCGGCGTGGTAGCCGGCGTTCTCCTTGAGGTCGCCCTCCTCGCGCCGCTCGTTGATCTCGGCCGCGATGACCGGGCGGTTGGCGATGAGCGCCTCCTTCTCGGCCATGAGGCGGTCGTAGGAGTCCTGGGTGAGCCAGGTGACCTGGGTGTCGTTGGCCATGTGCGGCCTCCAATCTCTACGGGTGTGCGTCTGTACGGTTGCGTCTACGCAAAACACGGCCCCGACACCGGAGCCGTGCTGATGGGACGATGCTAACACAGAGGTGACCGGGGGGTGGACTCCGCATGAGGTCCACGTCACAGGTCGGTGGTCCTCCTCGTCGTCACCCCTGAGGCGCCGACCCGGACCCGGCCGAACCCCTCACCCGCGTGGCCCGGCGGCCCCGCTCAGCGCCGCAGGTGCGCGGGCACGTCCTCGCCGCACCCGTACACGTCGCCGATCACGGCGCGCGCGGTCGTGGCGATGGTGGCGTCGAAGCGCACCGTGCCGTCCTCGGACGGCGGCACATACACCTCGCGGCGGCCCACCTCGCCCTTGGTCTGGTCCTGGGCGCGCAGGATGCAGTAGACGGGCTTGTCCGGCTCGTCGCGGGTCACGTCCACCACCACGTCCGTGCGGTGCTCGTCGATCACCTCCACGCCGATCACCTGGCCGGAGATCGACGGCGTGGCGGAGAAGCGGTAGAGCGTGAAGGCGCCCGCGGCCAGTAGCGCCACCACGAGCGCGGCGAGCAGCACGGCGATCACCTTGCCGCTCAGGCCCGAGGTCGCGTCCGTGCCGTCGTAGCGCCCGGGCGGCGGGCCCGTCGGCGTGGCAGCGGGCCGCGACGCGGCGTCCGACCTCGGATCACTCATGGTCCCCAGGGTATCCGGGCGGCCGTCCGGGGCCGGTCGGGGGGCCGGGCCGTGGGCCGCTCCGCGCTTGTCCTCCATAGAATGGGCCGAACCCATCCGAGACGAGCACTGGAACGGCAGGTGTGACGATGGCCGGTCTCCGGCTGATGGCGGTGCACGCGCACCCCGACGACGAGTCGTCGAAGGGCTCCGCGACCATGGCGCGGTACGCCACCGAGGGCGTCCGCGTGCTGGTCGAGACGTGCACCGGCGGCGAGCGCGGCGACATCCTCAACCCCGCGATGGACCGCCCCGACGTCGTGGCGGACCTGCCCGGCGTCCGCGTCCGCGAGATGGCTCGTGCCGCCGACATCCTCGGCGTGGACCACCACTGGCTCGGCTACGTCGACTCCGGCCTGCCCGAGGGGGACCCCAAGCCGCCCCTGCCCGAGGGGTGCTTCGCGCTGGCCGACGACGACGAGGTCACCGGCGCCCTCGTGGCCCGCATCCGGGAGTTCCGGCCGCACGTGCTCATCACGTACGACGAGAACGGCGGCTACCCGCACCCCGACCACCTCAAGGTGCACTCCGCGTCCATGGCCGCCTACGAGGCCGCCGCCGACCCCGAGCGGTACCCCGAGGCGGGCCCCGCGTGGGCGGTCGCCAAGGTCTACTACACGCACGGCTTCCTGCGGCGGCGCATGGAGGTGCTCGACGAGGAGCTGTTCGCCCGCGACGGCGTCCGGCACTTCGAGGAGTTCCTCTCGCGGTTCCGGGGGCGGCCCGACATCATGGAGCGCGTCACCACCCGCGTCGAGTGCGCCGCCCACTTCGAGCAGCGCAACCTCGCCCTGCTGGCCCACGCCACGCAGATCGACCCCAACGGCTGGTTCTTCGCCGCCCCCGTCGAGATGCAGCAGCGGCTCTGGCCCACCGAGGAGTTCGAGCTCGCGGCCAGCAGGATTCCGGTTCCCGCCCGCGCTGAGGGAGAATACGAGGCGGACCTGTTCGAGGGGGTCGACCCGTACGTCGATCTCCCCGTCGGCCCGGAGGCCCGCACCATCGCCGGCACCTGGTTCGACGCCACGAACTCCGACGCGACCCCCAGTGAGGACCCACGATGATCGCCCCGGGACCGGACCTCCAGATCCTGGCCTACAACGCGGCCATGGTCTTCGCCCAGAACCAGTCGCCCGGCACGCCCGGCTACAACGACAGCCCCAAGGGTCCCGAGTTCGGCAAGGCCTCGCCGATCGGCATCCCCGTGGTGCTACTGCTGCTCATCGCCACCGTCCTGCTGGTGCGCAACATGAACAAGCACATCAAGAACCTGCCGGAGAGCTTCGACGTCGAGAACCCGGCACCGGACCAGCTCGCCGACGAGGGCACGGATCGCTCCGGCGTCGAGGGCGCGGATGCCGTCGAGGGTGCCGAGGCCGACGGGGCCACCCCCGAGGCCGGCGCCGAGGCCGGCGGGGCCACCCCCGAGACCGGCGCCGCCGACCCCCGCTGACGCGCCCTCCCGAAAATCGGCGACCCCGCTGGTGAGTCGGCGACCCATGTGAGAGTCGCCGACCCAGCAGCGGAGTCGCGGATTTCGGGGGCTCGGGGGAGGTTCGGGGCTTCGGGGAAGGGCGGTCAGCTGCCGGCCAGGAGGTCGCCCATGGGGACGAAGTCGCCGAACTCGTCGTCGTCGGTCCTGCGGCCGCGCACCGGCTCGGCCTCCGCACCGCCGCCGTGGCTGCTGCCCGCGCGCGTGGGGGCCACCGCGCCGCCGGTGATGTCGGCGAAGCGCAGCATGTAGTCGGCGAGCTCGGTTCCGACTCGCGCTGCCCGGGTGGCCAGTGAGTTCTCGTCGGCGGCGGTGGCCACGGCGCCGAAGTCCTCGCTCGCGGCGAACACCGTCGTGGGCACGACGTCGGCCTTGAGGTAGGCGAACATCGGCCGCAGCGCGTAGTCGATCACCAGTGAGTGCCGCGCCGTGCCGCCCGTCGCGCCGAGCGCCACCGGAACGCCGGCGAGCGTGCCGGGCTCCACCACGTCGAACAGGGACTTGAACAGGCCCGAGTACGACTGGTTGTACGTGGGCGTCACGGCGATCACGCCGTCGGCGTGCCCGAGCTCGTCCAGCGCCGCCCGCAGCTTCTCGCCGGGGAAGCGGGTGAACGTGGCGTCCACGACCTCGTGGGCCAGGTCGCGCACCTCGAGCACCGTTACGTCAACCTGCTGCCCGTGGCGGGCGAGGGCGTCGCGGGTGGCGGTGGTGAGGGAGTCCGCCAACATGCGGGTGGAGGAGGGGACGGAGGTTCCGGCGGCGACGACGACGAGGCGCAGCGGTCGTGCGTCGGGATGCTGGTCGTGGGTGGTCACTCGGACTCCTTTCCGGCCGGCGCCTCGGCGAGGCGGGCCTCGGTGCGGCGGTTGCGGGCGAGCGCCTCCTGCTGTGCCCGCTGCCCGCCCTCGGCGGTGAGGCCCGTCCAGTTGTCGCCGGTGCCGAAGCGGTAGGCGTCGTCGTAGGCGGGCGAGCCCTCGGCGGCCAGGGCGGCGTCGCGGGCGGCCACGCGCGCGGCGTGGGTGGGGGCGTCCGGCACGTGGGCCGGGCGCAGGGCGTCGAGCTCGCGGCGCAGGACCGGGACGATCTGCGTGCCGAGGATCTCGATCTGCTCGAGCACCGTCTTGCGGGGCAGGCCGGCGTGGTCGATGAGGAACAGCTGGCGCTGGTAGTCGCCGACGTGCTCGCGCATCGTCATGTAGCGGTCGATCACCTGCTGCGGCGAGCCCACGGTCAGCGGGGTCTGCGCGGTGAAGTCCTCGAGCGACGGGCCGTGGCCGTAGACCGGGGCGTTGTCGAAGTAGGGGCGGAACTCGTCCACCGCGTCCTGGCTGTTCTTGCGGGCGAAGAACTGGCCGCCGAGGCCGACGATCGCCTGGTCGGCGCTGCCGTGGCCGTAGTGCTCGTAGCGCCGGCGGTACAGCTGGACCATCTGGGCCGTGTGGTGGAGGGGCCAGAAGATGTTGTTGTGGAAGAACCCGTCGCCGTAGTAGGCAGCCTGCTCGGCGATCTGCGGCGAGCGGATCGAGCCGTGCCACACGAACGGCGCCACGCCGTCCAGCGGCCGCGGGGTGGAGGTGAACTGCTGCAGCGGCGTGCGGAACTTGCCCTCCCAGTTCACCACGTCCTCGTGCCAGAGCTTGTGCAGCAGGTCGTAGTTCTCGATCGCCAGCGGCAGGCCCTGGCGGATGTCCTGGCCGAACCACGGGTACACCGGGCCGGTGTTGCCGCGGCCCATCGTGAGGTCCACCCGGCCGCCGGACAGGTGCTGGAGCATGGCGTAGTCCTCGGCGATCTTTACCGGGTCGTTCGTGGTGATGAGCGTCGTGGCGGTGGAGAGGATGATCTCCTCGGTCCGGCCGGCCACGTAACCGAGCGTGGTGGTGGGAGAGGAGGTGACGAACGGCGGGTTGTGGTGCTCGCCGAGGGCGAAGACGTCGAGGCCCACCTGCTCGGCCTGCACGGCGTACTCGACGATCGCCTCGAGGCGCTCGTGCTCGGTGGGGATAACGCCCGTGGTGGGATCGGGCGTGATGTCTGCGATGGAGAAGATCCCGAACTGCATGATGGTGGCCTTTCGTCTGTTGGTACTGCTCATCCTAACTTGCTGACATGTCAACCAAAAGGGGTGGCGGAAGTATTCCCCGTCACGTCCACCGGGCCCGGACGGCGAGACGACGCGACCCGCCCGCGGGCCCTTCTCTGTGGGCCCGGGGCGGGTCGTGACGGCGAGGTGGCAGGCGTCAGCGGTTGTGCATCTGCTGGCGCAGCAGCTCGATCTCCTCGCGCGTGCCGGCCGTGTTCTGCGAGGTGCGGATCGTGGCGATGGTGACCTCGAGGACGATGCGGTACGCCACGATCATGAAGAACCCCGGGATCCAGCCCAGCAGCAGCGCCATGACCCCGGCTTCGGTCTCGGTCTGGAACATGGTGACCGTGAGGACGAGCCACCAGAGCACGGCGAGCGCGATGAGGATCGCGTAGATCACCTTGGCGAACTTGATGGTGATGAAGCTCTGGAAGCTGAAGTCGAACAGGGCCTGGAAGAAGCCCTTGGCCTCCGTCTTGGCGGCGGGCATCTGCTGGCCCTGGCTGCCGGTTGGGGCGCCCGGGTAGCCGCCGCCGGCAGCGTACTGCTGGCCGTAGCCCTGGCCGGCGCCGTATCCCTGGGACTGGCCGTAGGACTGGCTGGCGCCATAGCCCTGACCGGAGCCGTAGCCCTGCGGCTGGCCGTACGACTGGCCGGCGCCGTAGCCCTGACCGGAGCCGTAGCCCTCGGAGTGGCCGTAGGACGGGGTCTGACCGGAGCCGTAGCCCTCGGTCTGGCCGTAGGACGAGGTCTGGCCGGAGCGGTAGCCCTGGTCCTGGCTCTGCCCGTAGCCCTGGCCGGCGCCGTAGGTCGGCGTCTGGTCCGAGGACTGGCTCTGCCCGTGGTCCGGATCCTGCGCGTACGGGTCGCGGCCGGCGTCGTTCGGGTTCTCGGGAGTCGTCATGAGTCCTTCCTGGGGTTCGGCGGGGCCTCGGGTGAGACCGTGACTCGCCCAACGTAACCCGGGGGACCGGCGCGGCGGTGGGGCTCACCGGGCCGGGGCCGCTTCCGCGGGCCGCCCGCGTCGCCACCGCACCGCCACGCCCTCCCACGACACGAGCACGCAGGCGGCCACCGCGAGTTGCGCCGTGAGCAGGTGCTCGGCCGGGTAGACGACGCCGGTGAGGTAGTGGTCGATGAAGCCGCTCGAGGGCAGCGTCTCCCGGCCCGCGCGCTCGCGGGCCCAGTTCTCCACGTGGGTGAGCGGGCAGTCCCAGCCGATCACCACGATCCCCAGTCCGTACGCCGCACAGGCCAAGTGAGGCCAGATCAGCCGGCGCCACCGCCAGGCGAGGAACCCTCCGACCACCAGGTAGACCAGGAAACCGGCGTGGAGGAGCATGGTCGCGTCGGCCAGCAGTCGATAGGGCATGGCGAATGCTCCCCTCGTCGTCACCAGGCTACGAAAATCCGCGGCCCGCGCGCTTCTGGTACGGTGTCCGGCATGTCGACCGCTCGCGTGTATTGGCGCTTTATGTGGGCTCCGGGTGGAGCCCGAGCCGCGGGCGCACGCGTCCGCTAGCCGGACGCACGACACCCGGAGCCCAGAGGCGGTGACCATCAGGTCGCCGCCTCCCGTCATTTCCACCAGGCGGATCCGGGTGCGACCCAGGGCACCGAACGACTACGGCATCCGGCCCGCCGCCAGCGAACGCCTCACGTGAGAATCCAGGAGCGAAGCCCGATGACCGTCACCGCCGAGAACCCCACCCACACCGCCGACCGGCGGGTCCTGTCCTACTCCGCGCTGCCCACGCCCACCGAGATCCTGGGCGAGATGCCCTTGGGCGAGGCGCGCGAGGCGCTGGTCGAGCGGACGCGCGCCGAGGTCGCGGACGTGCTCGCCGGGCGCGACGACCGGCTCCTCGTGGTGGTGGGCCCCTGCTCGGTCCACGACCCCGACGCCGCGCGCGACTACGCCGCCCGCCTCGCCGCCCTCGCCGAGGAGGTCTCCGAGGACCTGCTCGTGGTGATGCGGGTGTACTTCGAGAAGCCGCGCACCACCGTCGGCTGGAAGGGCCTCATCAACGACCCCGCACTCGACGGCTCCTACGACATCCCACGCGGCCTGCGCACCGCCCGCCGGCTCCTGCTCGACGTGCTGGACCTGGGCCTGCCCGTGGGCACCGAGTTCCTCGAGCCCACCAGCCCCCAGTACATCGCTGACACCGTCTCGTGGGGCGCGATCGGTGCTCGCACCACCGAGAGCCAGGTGCACCGCCAGCTCGTCTCCGGGCTGTCCATGCCGGTGGGGTTCAAGAACGGGACCGACGGCGAGGTGCAGGTCGCGGTGGACGGGTGCCGATCCGCGGCGAGCCGACACGTCTTCTTTGGCACCGACGCCGAGGGACGCGCGGCCGTCGTGGAGACCGCCGGCAACGACGACTGCCACGTGATCCTGCGCGGCGGCACCGGCGGCCCCAACCACGACGCCGCCTCCGTGGCCTCTGCCGTCGCGTCGGTCGCCAAGGTCGGGCTGCCCGGCCTGGTGATGGTGGACGCCAGCCACGCCAACTCCGGCAAGTCGCACGAGCGGCAGGCCGAGGTCGTGGGCGAGCTCGCCGAGCGCATCGCCGGCGGCGAGGAGGGCATCTCCGGCCTGATGATCGAGAGCTTCCTGGAGCCCGGCGCCCAGTCCGTGGACGCGCCCGAGCTCGTCTACGGCAAGTCCGTCACCGACGCCTGCATGGGCTGGGACACCACCGCCGAGGGGCTGCGCGTGCTCGCCGCGGCCGTCCGCGCGGGTCGCCGCGGCTGAGCGTCGCGGGTCGGCGCGGCCGGACGCTTCGGCGGCGGGGGAGGGCGGGCGCCGCGCGGTACGCTGTGCCCCGTGGACGCCTCCTCGCCGCTGTACTCGATCTACGAGGCGCGACTGCGCTCGTCGCTCGAGGGTGCGAGCCTGCCGCGCCACGTCGCCGTGATGGCCGACGGCAACCGGCGCTGGGCCAAGGAGGCCGGATTCACCGACGTGAGCCACGGGTATCGCGCGGGTGCGGTCAAAATCGCCGAGATGCTGGGCTGGTGCGACGAGCTCGGGGTGGAGGTCGCGACGATCTACCTGCTGAGCACAGAGAACCTGGGGCGCGATCCGGAGGAGCTCGGTGAGCTGCTGCAGATCATCGCCGACGTGGTGGACGAGATCACCGGCCCCGGGCGCAACTGGCGGGTGCGCATCGTGGGCCGGGCGGAGATCCTGCCCGACTGGCTGGCCGAGCGCCTGGGCGCCGCGGAGCACGCGAGCCGGGACCGGACCGGCTGTGTGGTCAACATCGCGGTGGGTTACGGCGGCCGCCACGAGATCGCCGACGCCGCCCGCGACGTGGTGGCCGAGCTCATCGCCGAGGGCAAGAGCGGGCAGGAGCTCGTCGACGGCATGACGGTCGAGGCGATCGGCGCGCACCTCTACACCTCGGGCCAGCCCGACCCGGACCTGGTGATCCGCACCTCCGGCGAGCAGCGACTCTCCGGTTTCCTGCTGTGGCAGAGCGCGTACTCCGAGATCTGGTTCACCGACGCCTTCTGGCCCGCCTTCCGCCGCATCGACTTCCTGCGCGCCCTGCGCGAGTACAGCCAGCGCCACCGGCGGTTCGGGCAGTGACGGCCGCGCCGACAAGGGGCACGGTCCGCGCCGTGTGCGTGGTCGACCAGTTGTTGGCCGTCCCCGGCCGGGTCGGGGTGAGCGCGATCGACAAGCGTCCCGTCGAGGGCCCGGTCCAGGTTCGCGAGTACGGCCTCCACGGCGACATCCAGGCCGACCGCGAGCACCACGGCGGCGTGTGGAAGGCCGTCTACCTGCTCTCGGACTCCGACGTGGCGCCGTGGGAGGGCGAGTTCGGGGGCCCGATCCCGCCCGGTTACTTCGGCGAGAACCTGCGGCTGGCAGGGATGGACACAGCGCAGCTGGTGATCGGCACCGTGGTCGAGGTGGGCGTCGGCGACCTGCGGCTCGAGATCACCGCGCCGCGCGTGCCGTGCCGGACCTTTGCGCACCGCGTGGACCGGCCGCGTTGGGTCCGCCGCTTCACCGAGGAGGGCCGCCCCGGCGCGTACGCCCGGGTGCTCCGGCCGGGACCGGTCGCCGCCGGCGACGAGCTCCGGGTCCTGCGCACCCCGGCCCACGGGGTGACCATCGGCCGGGTGTTCGCGGGGGTCGACGACGACGAGGCCGCGCGCCTGCTCGCCGAACACGACCGCGACCAGCTCGCCCCGAGCCTGCTCCGCAAGCTCGACCCCGCCACGGACATCCGTCCCGCGGACGACTGACCTCGTCGTCGTCACCCCACCGGGGTGGCCCGGTGCAACACCAGATGGCCGAGGGCGGCGGCGACCACCATGGTCACGGCGAGCAGGTAACCCGAGCCGGCCCGCCCGGCCCGCCCCGGCATCTGCTCGGGCAGCTGCCGGGGTGAATCGTCCTCGCCACGGTTCGCGTACAGCCGCCCCGGCGCGCGCCATGGCGGCTGTGCGCTAAAGGGGGCGTGCGTCATCTGCTCGAGCAGATGGCGGGGAACGGCCAGGCGCCGTCGCGCTAGATCTTGCGCAGCCGCAGCCGCTGGATCGAGTGGTCGGAGTTCTTGCGCAGCACGAGTGTGGCGCGCGGGCGCGTGGGGAGGATGTTCTCCACGAGGTTGGGCCGGTTGACCGAGTTCCAGATCTCGCGGGCGGCCAGGCGCGCCGCCTTGTCGGACAGGTCCGCGTAGTGCGCGAAGTGCGAGGCGGGGTTGGAGAACGACGTGGTCCGCAGCTCGAGGAAGCGCTCGATGTACCACTTCTCGATGTCCTCGATCCGCGCGTCCACGTACAGCGAGAAGTCGAACAGGTCCGACACCATGAGCCGCGGCCCGGTCTGCAGGACGTTGAGGCCCTCCACGATGAGGATGTCCGGGCGGCGCACCTCGATGTACTCGCCCGGCACGATGTCGTACCGGGTGTGCGAGTAGACGGGAGCGCGCACGACGGGGGCTCCGGACTTGACCTCGGTGACGAAGCGCAGCAGGGCCCGGCGGTCGTAGGACTCCGGGAAGCCCTTGCGGTGCATGATCTGCCTGCGGGTGAGCTCGCGGTTGGGGTAGAGGAAGCCGTCGGTGGTGACGAGGTCCACGCGCGGGTGGGAGTCCCACCGGGTGAGGAGCGCGCGGAGCACGCGGGCGGTGGTGGACTTGCCGACGGCGACGGAGCCGGCCACGCCGATGACGAACGGCATCGGGGCATCCGAGGCCTCGCCGAGGAACATGTTGGTGGACTGGAACAGCCGGTGGCGAGCCGCGACCTGCAGGTGGATGAGGCGACTCAGCGGGAGGTAGATCTCCGCGATCTCGTCCAGGTCCAGGTGTTCGCCTAGGCCGCGCAGGCCCTCGAGGTCGTGCTCGGTGAGCACCATGGGCATGGCGCGGCGGAGCCGCCGCCAGCCGCGGCGGTCGAACTCGACGTACGGCGAGTAGTCGCCGGCGTGCCTGCTCACAGCCGGGGGTCCCGGATGCCGTACTCCATGGCGGCAATTGTTGCAGGTGACCGCAAGAAGGGGGAGTCCGGGTCCGTGGCACTAGACTGGGCGGCGACCTCCGCGGGCCCACGAGGCGCGCGGCTAGTAGCACCCACGCGCGAGGAGCCGCACCGATGACCGACCCGAACACCGACGTGTTCTCCGCCTCCCTGTCCGAGCTGGACCCGGAGGTCGCCGAGGCGATGGCCGGCGAGCTGGCCCGCCAGCGCGACACGCTCGAGATGATCGCGTCCGAGAACTTCGTCCCCCGGTCGGTCCTGCAGGCGCAGGGCTCCGTGCTCACCAACAAGTACGCCGAGGGCTACCCCGGCCGCCGCTACTACGGCGGCTGCGAGCACGTGGACGTGGTGGAGAACCTGGCGCGCGACCGCGCCAAGGAGGTCTTCGGGGCCAAGTACGCCAACGTTCAACCGCACGCCGGAGCGCAGGCCAACGCCGCGGTGCTCATGGCGCTGGCCAAGCCGGGCTCCAAGATCATGGGCCTGTCGCTGGCCCACGGCGGTCACCTCACGCACGGCATGAAGCTCAACTTCTCCGGTCAGCTCTACGACGTGGTGGCCTACGAGGTCGACGGCGAGACCATGCAGGTCAACATGGACACCGTCCGCGAGCTGGCGCTGGCCGAGAAGCCCGACGTGATCATCGCCGGCTGGTCCGCGTACCCCCGCACCCTGGACTTCGCGGCATTCCGTGAGATCGCCGACGAGGTGGGCGCCAAGCTGTGGGTGGACATGGCGCACTTCGCCGGCCTGGTGGCCGCGGGCCTGCACCCCTCGCCGGTGCCGCACGCGGACGTCGTCTCCACGACCGTGCACAAGACCCTGGGCGGCCCGCGCTCGGGCATGATCCTCACCAACGACCTCGAGCTGTTCAAGAAGCTCAATTCCGCGGTGTTCCCCGGCCAGCAGGGCGGACCGATCATGCACGCGATCGCCGCCAAGGCCGTCGCCATGAAGGTCGCCGCCACCGAGGGCTTCAAGGAGCGTCAGCAGCGCACCCTCGAGGGCGCGCAGATCCTCGCCGAGCGCCTCACCGCCGACGACTGCAGGGCGGCCGGCGTGTCCGTGCTCACCGGCGGGACCGACGTCCACCTGGTGCTGGTGGACCTGCGCGAGTCCGAGCTCGACGGCCAGCAGGCCGAGGACCTGCTCCACGAGGTCGGCATCACGGTCAACCGCAACGCCGTGCCGTTCGACCCGCGCCCGCCGATGGTCACCTCCGGCCTGCGCATCGGAACCCCGGCGCTCGCGACCCGCGGCTTCACCGCCGACGACTTCCGTGAGGTCGCCGACATCATCGGCACCGCCCTGGCCGGCGGCAAGGACGCCGACGTCACCGCGCTGCGCGAGCGCGTTACGACGCTGGCCCGGTCCAAGCCGCTGTACGAGGGTCTCGAGGAGTGGCGTCTGCTCGGCTGATCCGGGTTCGACGACGACGGTTGGGGGCCGATGGCCGAGGGGAGTTCGGATCGCGGCCCCCGCCTGCGCGTCGGGTACGTCCCCGGCGTGCAGCCGGACAAGTGGCTCGGCCGATGGCGCGAGCGCCGGCCTGACGTGCCGATCACGGCGCGACGCGTGGGCGACCCACGGCCCGGGCTCGCCGCGGTACCGGGGGAGGGCGACTTCGACGTCGTCTTTTTCCGCGAGCCTGCCGACGCCCCGCGCTCCGCGCCGCCCGGGCTGTTCCGGATCCCCCTCTACACCGAGACGATGGCCGTGCTCGCGACCAGGGACCACGAGTTGGGGGCGTTCGACTCACTGACCCCCGAGGAGCTCGACGGCGAGCGCTGGCTCGACCCGGTGGGCCCGATCGCGGCGACGCCGGACGAGGTCTCCGCCGCCGTCGACCTGGTGGCCGCGGGCGTGGGGCTGCTGGTGCTCCCGCTGCCGTACGCGCGGTCGCTTAGCCGGCGGGACGTGGTGGCCCGCCCGCTCGAGGGGGTGCCCGCGACGCGGATGGGCGTGGCCTGGTCGCCGGCGCGGGAGGGGGACGCGCTCATCGACGACTTCGTGGGGATCGTGCGCGGGCGGACGGCCAACACGTCGCGCACCGCCGACGGCCCGCGCGCGGACGGCCCCGCAGAGTCGTCGCGGGCGGGGCCCGGAGCCGTCAGACGGTCGTCGCCCCCGCGATCCCGCGGGCAAAGACGAGGTGGCGCTCGACGATCTCGTCGGGGCTGAGCGGGCCGTCCGGCCGGTACCACGAGGCGATCGACACGCACAGGGATGAGACCGCGCGAGCCGCGTCCTCGGGGTGGTCGCACACGAAGTCGCCGGCCTCGACCCCGTCCCGGATCGCGGCCTCGATCATCCTCTGTTGCTCGTCCCGCTTATGCACATGGTGCGCCCGGGTTGCGGGTTCCATGCTCCGCATCTCGGTGGAGGCTACGAACGCATGGTCTCGGCGCGCCATGTGAAAGCGGGCGAGCGCTTCGACGATGTTCTCGAACCTACCCACCGGTGAGTCTCCCTCTGCGGCAGCGTCGGCGGCGCGGGTGTGGTCCAGCATCTCCTGCATCGCGGCGTCTACGACGGCGGCCAGGATGGCCTGCTTCGAGCGGTGATGGTGGTACAGGCCGGGTACCGAGAGGCCGGCTGCCTCGGCGATGGTCCTGATCGACGCCCCGTGGTACCCGTGGCGGACGAAAACGCCCAGGGCGGCGCGAAGCGGAGGGGACAGCGGATCCGGACCGAAGTCCCGCCAATCGTTACTCATCGGGATTCTCCTAGAGGGGCAGTCGGGGGAAACACTAGTCCGCGCCCTCGGTTGACAGTCGCTGTGATGCCAGCCACACTAGTGCGCACCGAGCGATCGCTCGGTCGGAGTCGGCAATCCGGAGGGACGAGATGGGGCGAGTGGGCCCACGGCGGTGGCGGAATTTGTACCGGGCGGGGATCGACGAGGGGTCCGTGGAGAACGCGACTTCCCTGGGGCAGGCGTGGCGTGACCGTGTCGCCGCCGGTCCGGACCATGTGGCAATCACCTACTTCGATGCGCGCTACTCCGCCGGCGAGGTCGACGAGATGTCGGACGCGCTCGGCGCCGCGTTCCAGGATCGCGGGCTCGGCCCGGGGGACCGGGTGGGGATCCACCTCCAGAACATCCCGCAGTACGCACTCGCGCTGCTCGCGCTGTGGAAGATCGGTGCCACGGCCGTCGTCCTCAACCCGATGTACTTCGGCCGGGAGCTCCGTCAACCGGTCGAGGACTCCGGAGCGGTGGCGCTGCTCGTCACCGACCGTGACGTCGCTACTGTCCGGGACAGCGTCGCGGGTACGTCGGTCGAGTGGATCCTCAGTACGAGTGAGCGCGACCTCCAGGGCCGCGACGACCCGCGCGTGTTCGGCGACGGTGAGCACGCGGAGCCCTCGGCGGACGGGGACCTCGTCGACCTCCTCCAGCGGTACGCGGGACGGACCCCTGCTCCTGCAGAGGTTTCTTCCGACGATCTGGCACTGCTCACCTACACCTCGGGGACCACGGGCCCGCCGAAGGGGGCGATGAACTCCCACGGCAACGTGGTGGCCGTCGCACGCAGTTTCGCGGACTTCGTGGATATCGAGCCGGGCGATGTCGTGCTGGCGATCGCTCCGCTGTTTCACATCACGGGCGCCGTCATCAATGCCACGCTCGGCCTCATCTGCGACACCACCCTCGTCTTTGCGGGACGGTTCCGCCCGGAGGTCGTGCTGGATGCGTTCCTCGAGCACCGGGTGACGTACACGATCGGCTCGATCACCGCGTACAACGCCCTCATGAAGCTGGACCACGCCGGCCCGGAACACTTCGCCTCCGTCAAGATCCTCTACAGCGGTGGTGCGCCGATCCCGCCATCGACCGTTGCCCGGTTCCAGGAACGGTTCGGCCACTACATCCACAACGGTTACGGGATGACAGAGACCACCTCGGGAGTGATCGCCGTGCCTCCGGGAGTGCGCGCGCCGGTCGACGAGCAGAGCGGCACGTTGTCCATCGGGGTCCCGCTACCGGGGGTCGACGCCGAGGTCGTGGGGGCGGATGACGTTCCGGTCGCACCAGGGGAACAGGGCGAACTCGTGCTCAGTGGCCCGCAGATGGTCTCCGGTTACTGGCGCAACGAGGCAGCCACGGAGGCAACGATGCCGCGAGGTCGCCTCCACACCGGGGACGTCGCGGTGATGGACGAGGCCGGCTGGGTGTACCTGGTGGACCGTCTCAAGGACCAGATCAACACCTCCGGCTACAAGGTGTGGCCTCGAGAGGTCGAGGATGCCCTCTACGAGCACGACGCCGTGTTCGAGGTGGCTGTCGTGGGCCTTCCCGACGAGTACCGGGGCGAGAAGGTCGTCGCGTTCGTCTCCCTCAAGGCCGGACAGACCGTCACCGAGGACGAGCTGGTGGCCTTCGCCGGCGAACGTCTGGCGGCGTACAAGCGTCCCTCGGAAGTCCACGTCATTCCCGAACTCCCCAAGACCCAGACCGGAAAGATCCGGCGTCGCGAACTCCGAGATCAGAACCGAGACAAGGAAGCACTATGACGAACTACTACGACGGCTCCGGAGCCGCAGTCCTCCCGAGCCACACTCCAAGTGCCGATCAGCAACCCCGCGGGACCAAGGCCGCGCGTAAGTCGCTCATCGCGAGCACCACAGGGCAGCTCTTCGAGTGGTACGAGTGGACCGCGTATGCGGTGTTCGCCCCGTTTATCGCCGCCGCGATGTTCGACAACAGCGACCCGGTCTCCGCGCTTTTGGCCACCTTCGCCGTGTTCGCGGTGGGCTTCCTCATGCGTCCGCTCGGCGGAATCGTCTTCGGGCGGGTCGCGGACGTCAAGGGGCGCAAGTTCGTGCTCATCGTGACAATGCTCATGATGGCTTCGGCGAGCCTCGGGATCGGCCTCCTTCCCACCTATGAGTCGATCGGGATCGCGGCTTCCGCGCTCCTGCTGCTCGCGCGGATGACCCAGGGCTTCGCCCACGGCGGTGAGTCCGCGACCGCCAACAGCTACGTCGCCGAGATCGCGCCGCCGCACCGCCGCGGCATGTGGGGAAGCCTCGTCTTTGTCGCCATCATGGGCGGCACGGTGACCGCGTACGCCATCGGCGGCGGCATCACGGCGGTGCTGTCCGAGACTGCCGTGGGTGAGTGGGGTTGGCGTATCCCGTTCCTCCTCGGTGCCGTGTTCGCCCTGTTCATCCTCTACCTGCGCCGGGGCATGGAGGAGTCGCAGGTGTTCGACGACATCGTCGAGATCACCGACGAGACGGAGGGCACGGCGGTTCGCCGCGGGCGAGGGTTCACGCCGGCCCAGCTCACCAAGGCGATCGCGCTCGTGGTGATGATGGTCTCGGGAATCACTGTGGCCCACTACACGTGGAGCTCGTACGCTTCGACCTTCGCCATCACGCAGAGGGGCATGGACTCCAACACCGCCTTCAGGGCGATCACCGCCAGCCAGTTCCTCGCGCTGCTCACCCTGCCGCTGTGGGGGCTGCTGTCCGACCGTATCGGTCGCCGGCCGGTGGTGTTCATCTTCGCGATCGGCACCATCGCCACGACGATTCCGCTCAAGGCGCTCATCGACGACCGGTTCTGGACGCTGTTCGTGGCGTCGCTCGTCGCCATGATCTTCGTCGCCGCGGCCGGATCGATCCTCTCGGCGATGATGTCCGAGGCCTTCCCCACGCGGATGCGCACCGCCGGCATCGGGTTCGCCTACTCGTTGTCCGTCGCGGTGTTCGGTGGAAGCGCCCCGTACCTCAACGCGATGCTCATCGAGCGCGACCTCGGCTGGCTCGTCAACGGTTACATCATCGGCCTGTGCGTCTGCACGATCGTCGCCACACTGATCATGAAGGAGACCAGGGCCGCCAACCTCCACGAGGTCGGCCACCACGACGAGACCCCGAGGAGTTCGCGATGACCGAGGCACAGACCGGCCGCGCGGAGAGCTCACTCGACGTGGCGAGCCTCCTCCGCCCCGACGTCGTGGGCCCGCGGATCGCCGAGGCCACGGGCGACGACGCGTGGACAGACTTCTCCGCCGACCTCATCGCCGGCGGCAAGTCCAACCTCACTTTTGTCATCAGCTCCGGCGCGGGCGAGCTCATCCTCCGTCGCCCGCCCACCGGGAAACTCCTGCCCAGCGCGCACGACATGGGCCGCGAGGCCCGCATCCAGCAGGGACTCGTGGGCACCGGCGTGCCCGTGGCGACCATCGTGCTCAACGAGACGAGCGGCGACGACCTGGGCGTCCCGTACTACGTCATGGAGAAGGTGGAGGGCCACGTCATCCGCGACGAGCTCCCCGCCGGGTACGCGGAGAGTGACGACGACAAGGCGGCCATGGCCGACGCCCAGATCGACGCGTTGGTGGCCCTGCACGCGGTCGACCAGGAGGCCGTCGGCCTGGGAGACCTCGGTCGCCCGGACGGCTACCTCGAGCGTCAGCTCCGCCGCTGGCTCGGCCAGTCCGAGAAGGCCAGCGAGACGGTGCGGGCGGACCGCCTGCCGGACCTGGCCCGCCGGCTGGGGGAATCGATGCCACAGTCCCCGCCGTCGCGGATCACCCACGGCGACTACCGCATGGATAACTGCGTCGTGGACCCCGACGACCCGGGCCGCATCAAGGCGATCCTCGACTGGGAGCTGTCCACACTCGGCGATCCCGTCGCCGACCTCGCACAGACCGTCCTGTACTGGGGCGACCGCGAGGGTCCCGAGGTCCCTCTCATCCCGCACCTGACCACCGAACCGGGCTGGCCCGGCCCCGATCGGCTGCTCGAGCGGTACTGCGCGGCCACCGGGACCGACCCCGCCCACATGCCCTGGTACCTGGCCTTTGCCTCGTTCAAGTTCGCGGCCATCGCGCAGGGCGTGGCCACCCGCTTCGAGGCGGGCGACATGGCCGGCCAGGAGGCTCTCGACATCGGCCCGCAGATCCGTGACCTCGTGGACCACGGCCACGCGATTCTCGACTCCCGTTCAGGAGGAAGCAATGCCTGATCCCGCCACGCCCGCGCGCCGCCCCGTCGACCCGCGCACCGGCCCGACGGACGGCCCGGGCGTCGCCGTCCTCGACCGCTTCCGGATGGACGGCCGCGTCGTCGTCGTCACCGGCGCCTCGTCCGGGCTGGGCGCCGGCTTTGCCCGCGCTCTCGCCTCGGCCGGGGCCACCGTGGCTCTCGCGGCCCGGCGCCGCGACCGGCTCGAGGCGCTGGCGGAGGAGATCCGCGCCGCCGGCGGCACCGCCACCACGGTGGGCTGCGACGTCGCCGATCCCGACCAGTGCGCCGCGATGGTCCGCACCGTGATGGACGAGCACGGCCGCATCGACGTGCTGGTCAACAACGCGGGCCTCGGTACGGCCGTGCCGGCGCTCAAGGAGACGCCCGAGCAGTTCCGGTCCGTGGTGGATGTCAACCTGAACGGCGCGTACTGGGCGGCCAAGGAGTGCGCGGCCGTCATGGAGCCCGGCTCGAGCATCGTCAACGTGGCCAGCGTCCTGGGTCTCACCGCCGGCTTCGCACCGCAGGCCGCCTACTCGTCCACCAAGGCCGCCGTCCTGGGGCTCACCCGGGATCTCGCCCACCAGTGGGGTGGGCGGCGCGGGATCCGCGTCAACGCGCTCGCGCCGGCCTACTTCGCCTCCGAGATGACCGACGAGATCCCCGAGCAGATGCTCGCGAGCATCCTCGAGAAGACGATCCTCGGC
This sequence comes from Dietzia sp. 179-F 9C3 NHS, assembly GCF_045369825.1. NCBI lineage: Bacteria > Bacillati > Actinomycetota > Actinomycetes > Mycobacteriales > Dietziaceae > Dietzia > Dietzia sp. 179-F 9C3 NHS. Next base: position 17,294 of record NZ_JBIQES010000017.1, on the reverse strand, counting down.
CGGCTGGGGCTGCAGCCCGAGCTCGACGCCGCCCTGCTCTTCCTGGCTTCCGACGCCTCGTCCTTCGTCACCGGCGCGACCCTCACGGTCGACGGCGGCATGACCCTTCACTAGCCCACTACAGGAGTATTGACCATGGATTTCGCACACAGCCAGCGCAGCATCGAGCTGCAGGAGAACATGTGGGACTTCATGCGGGGGCACGTCTTCCCGGCCGAGCCCGTGTGGGCCGAGTACCTGCGTGAGCACGGCGAGAACGAGCACCCGCCCGTGATGGAGGACCTCAAGGCCGAGGCCCGCCGCCGCGGACTGTGGAACCTCTTCCTGCCCGAGTGGTCGGGCATCTCCAACCTCGAGTTCGCCGCCGTCTCCGAGATCTCCGGCTGGTCGCCGGTCATCGCGCCGGAGGCGATCAACTCGCAGGCCCCGGACACCGGGAACATGGAGACCTTCCACCTCTTCGGCACCGACGAGCAGAAGAAGCGCTGGCTCGAGCCGCTCAAGGAGGGCTCCATCCGCTCGGCGTACGCCATGACGGAGCCCGACGTCGCCTCCTCGGACGCGACCAACATCCAGACCGTGATCCGCCGCGAGGGCGACGAGTACGTGATCAACGGCCGCAAGTGGTGGATCACCGGGGTCGCCGACACGCGCTGCGAGATCTTCATCGTCATGGGCAAGACCGACGAGTCCGCCGAGACCCACCGCCAGCAGTCGATGGTCCTCGTCCCGCGGGACACCCCTGGTCTGACCATCGAGCGCAACCTGCCCCTGTTCGGCTACCAGGACCAGCACGGGCACTGCGAGCTCGTCTTCCGCGACGTCCGCGTCCCGGTGGAGAACCTCCTCGGCGAGGAGGGGGCCGGGTTCGCGATCGCGCAGGCCCGCCTGGGGCCGGGCCGTATCCACCACGCGATGCGCGCCATCGGCATGGCCGAGCGTGCGCTCGCGCTCATGATCGATCGTGCGAAGTCGCGCCACGCCTTCGGCGGCTACCTGTCCGAGCAGGGCGTGGTGCAGGAGCACATCGCCAACTCGCGGATCGAGATCGACCAGGCCCGCCTGCAGGTGCAGCACTGCGCGTGGATGATCGACCAGAAGGGTGCCAAGGAGGCCCGCTTCGAGATCTCCGCCATCAAGGTGATCGCCCCGCAGGTGGCGTGCACGGTGATCGACCGGGCCATCGAGGTCTTCGGCGGCGCCGGCGTCTCCGACGACACCCCGCTCGCGTACTTCTACGCCTGGGCGCGGGCGCTGCGGATCGTCGACGGCCCCGACGCCGTCCACCGCCGGACCATCGCCCGCGGCGAGCTCAAGAAGACCCCGCCGTACATAGGCTGAGAATCGAAAGGAACACCAACACCATGGGTGCAGTGATCGTGGAGGCCGTGCGCAGCGCGGTGGGCAAGCGTAAGGGCGGACTGGCCGGGGTGCACCCGGCTGACCTGTCCGGGCAGGTGCTCAAGGCCCTGGTCGAGCGGGCGGGAGTGGACCCGTCCGCCGTGGAGGACGTCATCTGGGGCTGCGTGACCCAGGCCGGCGAGCAGACCGGCGACATCGCGCGCACCGCCGCCCTGTCGGCCGGCTTCCCGGAGACGGTGACCGGCGTGACGATCGACCGGCAGTGCGGCTCCTCGCAGCAGGCGTTGAGCTTCGCCGTCGCCGTGGTCGAGGCCGGGCACCACGACGTGGTGGTGGCCGGGGGCGTGGAGTCCATGACCCGCCAGCCGATGGGCAGCTCGCTCACCGGCGAGGGCATCCCGTACGGCGAGTCCTTTCTCGGCCGCTACGACGGCGTCATGCCCAACCAGGGCATCGGCGCCGAGATGATCGCCGAGCGCTGGGGCTTCACCCGCACGCAGCTCGACGAGTTCGCGGTGTCCTCCCACGAGAAGGCCGCCGCCGCGCAGGACTCCGGCTTCTTCGCCGGACACATCGTGCCGGTGCAGACCCCCGACGGCGTCATGGACACCGACCAGGGCATCCGCCGCGGCAGCACCGTGGAGGCGCTGGCCGGGCTCAAGACCCCGTTCAAGGAGGACGGCGTGATCTCCGCCGGCAACGCCTCCCAGATCTCGGACGGCTCGGCGGCGATCCTCGTCATGAGCGAGGAGGCGGCCGCCGAGCACGGCTGCACCCCGATCGCCCGCGTGCACACCGCGACGCTCGCCGGCGACGACCCGGTGATCATGCTCACCGCGCCGATCCCGGCCACGGCCAGGGCGCTCGAGAAGTCGGGCCTGTCGATCGACGACATCGGCGTGTTCGAGGTCAACGAGGCCTTCGCCTCCGTGCCCATGGCCTGGCTCGCCGAGACCGGCGCCGACCCGGCCAAGCTCAACCCCAACGGCGGCGCGATCGCGCTCGGACACCCGCTCGGCGGCTCGGGCGCGCGCATCATGTCGGACATGATCGCGCACATGAAGGCGGGCGGGATCCGTTACGGGCTGCAGACGATGTGCGAGGGCGGGGGCCAGGCCAACGCCACCATCGTCGAGCTGCTCTGACCCGAAGAGTCTCCGACGCCCGCGAGGCCGCGCGTTCCCCGTCGGGACCGCGCGGCCTCGTCGTCGTCACCCTCCGGTGAGCACCACGGCGCGGCCGAGGATCTCTCCCCGGTCGAGCGACTCGTAGGTCGCGGGCGCCTCGTCGAGCGACACCCGCCGGGAGATCACGCCGCCGAGGTCGAGCTTCCCGGCGGCGAGCAGGCGCAGCAGGGCGGGCACGTCGTGTCGGGCGCGGGCACCGTACGAGCCCTTGATCTGGATCTTGCGCCGCACGATGCGGGCCAGGTCCACGTCGAGGGTGGTGCCGGCGGGCGGGATGCCCACGACCACGGCGCGGCCGCCCTCCCGGGTGATCTCCACGGCCTGGCGGGTGGTGGCGGCCGAGCCGAGGGCCTCGAAGGCCACGTCGACCCCGCGGCCGCCGGTGATCTCGGCGACCGCCCCGGCCACGTCGTCCTCGCGCGAGTTGACCGTGTGCGTGGCCCCCATGCGGCGTGCCAGCTCGAGTTTGTCGGCGCCCACGTCGATCGCGATCACGGACTCGGCGCCGCTCAGTGCGGCGAGCTGGACGATGTTCTGCCCGACGCCGCCCACGGCGATCACCGCGACGGACTCGCCGGCCCGGACCTCGCCCACGTTGGCCACGGCGCCGTAGGCGGTGAACAGGGAGCAGCCGAGGATCGCCGAGGTCTCCAGGTCGAGGGAGTCGGGGACGGCGAAGACGCTCGTGGCGGGGGTGACGCTGTACTCGGCCAGGCCGCCCATCGAGTACATGGACAGCGGCTCGCCGGACGCGCGGCGCAGGCGGGTCTCGCCGTCGTACAGTGTCCCGCGCAGGCGGTTGAACTCGAAGAACGTCGAGCAGATGTCCTCCATGCCGCGCGCGCAGTTCTCGCACGCCCCGCACGGCATGATGAACGAGCCCACCACCCGGTCACCCGGCCGGACGTGGGTCACTCCCCGCCCGACCTCGGCCACCACACCGGAGATCTCGTGGCCGAGCACGCCGGGCAGGGGGAAGGCGACCTCGGCCTTCATCACGTGCAGGTCGGTGTGGCAGACGCCGCACGCCGTGTTGTGGACGAGCACCTCGCCGTCACGGGGTTCGGGGATCGGGATGTCCTCGATCACCAGGGGCGAGTTGGTCTCCACGCACACCGCGGCCTTCATCCGAGCACCTTCCGTCGGTCAACCTCTCCCGATGAGGCTCAGCGTAGGGGGAGGACCGTGACCGCGCAGCGGATGCCGAGGGCCCGGGCGAGGCGGGCGTCGGCGGTGAGGAGCGCGCCCCCGAGCGATTCCGCGCGCGCGGCGCGGGGGCGATGCGGATAATGGCGGGAAACCCGACCGGTCGCGTCGCCGCGCCCCAGGCGGCCCGGCACCTGGCGAGCCTCGCCGAGTCGGCGCGGGGTCCGGACCGCCGCACACGAGGAGAGGACGCGTGACCATGGGACTGCTCGAGGGGAGGACCGCGGTCGTCACCGGGGCCGCGCGCGGCATCGGGCTGGAGATCGCCCGCACGTTCATCGCCAACGGGGCGCGGGTGATGATCGGCGACATCGACGACGAGGCCGGGGCCGCGGCCGCGGCCGAACTCGGCGGCGCGGACCACGCCTGCTACATCCGTTGCGACGTGCGGGACGGTGCGGCCGTCGAGGCGATGATCGATGCCGCCGAGGAGGCGTTCGGGCCCCTCGGGGTGTTCGTCAACAACGCCGGCGTCACCCGCGACGCGACGATGCGCAGGATGACCGAGGAGCAGTTCGACGAGATCATCGCGATCCACCTCAAGGGCACGTGGAACGGCACCCGCGCGGCGGCCGGACGCATGCGCGAGCACGGCGGTGGTGCGATCGTCAACGTCTCCTCCATCTCCGGCAAGGTGGGCCTTGTGGGGCAGACCAACTACTCCGCCGCCAAGGCCGGCATCGTGGGGCTGACCAAGGCCGCCGCCAAGGAGGTCGCCTTCAAGGGCGTCCGCGTCAACGCCATCCAGCCGGGGCTCATCCGGACCGCCATGACGCTCGCGATGCCGCAGAAGGTGTGGGACGAGAAGCTGGCCGAGATCCCCATGGGTCGCGCGGCCGAGCCGGCCGAGGTGGCCCAGGTCGTGCTGTTCCTCGCCAGCGACATGTCGAGCTACATGACCGGCACGGTTCTCGAGATCACCGGCGGCCGGCACATCTAGCGCGGCGTCGCCGGGGCGTCGGGGCCGGTCAGTGGTCGAGGTCAACGTCATCGCGTCGCAGCTGGTGCAGCGAGGAGGGTTGTCATGAGGGTGTTTGAGGGAGTCGATCAGATCGAGGCCGCGATCGGCGAACACGTGGGCTACAGCGACTGGATGGAGATCACGCAGGAGCGGATCGACGCCTTCGCCGACGCCACGGGCGACCACCAGTGGATCCACGTGGACCCCGAGCGCGCCGCACAGGGCCCGTACGGGGCCACGATCGCGCACGGCTACCTCACGCTCTCGCTGATCCCGGTGCTCGGCAACCAGGTCATGGAGATCCGCGGCTTCCGCATGATGATCAATTACGGATCTGACAGGGTGCGCTTCCCGGCCCCGGTTCCCGTCGGCTCGCGGATCCGTGCCGGGGTCCAGCTCACCTCGCTCGAGCGCACGCCCTCGGGGGCCCGTCTCGCCAGCACGGTCACGGTGGAGGTCGAGGGGGGCGAGCGCCCCGCGGTCGTGGCCGAGACCGTGCGGATGATGGTCGAGTGAGGAGATCACGTCCCCCGGGCGCCCGCCACCCGACGAATTCACGACGCGTTAACTCACAGTCATGTGATTCTCACCTCCGGGGCGTACCGTCTGCCTCAACGGTCGGTGGGGAAGCCGGCCGTCGGGAGGTCCAGCGGATGATCGTTCGACGCGATCGGAAGGGGGCCGGCACCCGGCCCCGTCACCTCGAGGTGACCTGAGCCGACCGGTCCACCCCCAGCACGCCCGCGGGTGCCGCGGGCGAGGAGTCCGCCGTGACCGACACCGCTCGCACCTATGTCCTCGACACCTCGGTTCTGCTCTCGGATCCGTGGGCCGTCACCCGGTTCGCCGAACATCATGTGGTCCTGCCCATCGCGGTGATCGGCGAGCTCGAGGCCAAGCGCCACCACCCCGAGCTCGGCTACTACGCGCGGGAGGCACTCCGGCTGCTCGAGGACCTCCGCCTGCGCCACGGTCGGCTCGACGGCGACCTGCCCATCACCGATGAGGGCGGCACCGTGCGAGTCGAGCTCAACCACACCGACCAGTCGGTGCTGCCGAGCGGGTTCCGGGACACCGGCAACGACTCCCGCATCCTCGCCTGCGCCCTCAACCTGCGTGCGGAGGGGGCGGACACGGTGCTCGTGTCCAAGGACATCCCGCTGCGGGTCAAGGCCGGCTCGGTGGGCCTGCCCGCCGACGAGTACCACGCCCAGGACGTGGTGCTCACCGGCTACAGCGGCGTCACCGACCTGCCCGCCACCCAGGACCTCGTCGACGGCCTGTTCTCGGACGGCGGGGTGAGCCCCCTGGCCGCCCGCGCCGCCGGGCTCGCGGCCGACGCCCCCGTGCACTGCGGCGTCCGGGTGCAGACCGAGTCCTCCTCCGCCCTGGCGCGGGTCACCGACGGCGGCGGCCTCAAACTGGTCCGCGGCGACGTCGAGGTGTTCGGCCTGCGGGGCCGCTCGGCGGAGCAGCGCATCGCGATCGACTGCCTGCTCGACGAGTCGATCGGCATCGTCTCCCTCGGTGGCCGCGCCGGCACCGGCAAGTCGGCGCTCGCCCTGTGTGCGGGGCTGGAGTCGGTGCTCGAGAAGCGCCGCCACCGCAAGATCGTCGTGTTCCGTCCGCTCTACGCCGTGGGCGGCCAGGAGCTCGGCTACCTGCCGGGCAGCGAGGCCGAGAAGATGTCGCCGTGGTCGCAGGCCGTGTTCGACACCCTCGAGGGTCTGGTCAGCGAGAACGTGATCGACGAGGTCATGGACCGCGACATCCTCGAGGTCCTGCCGCTCACCCACATCCGCGGCCGCAGCCTCCACGACTCCTTCGTGATCGTCGACGAGGCCCAGTCGCTCGAGCGCAACGTCCTGCTCACGGTGCTCTCGCGCCTGGGTACCGGGTCGCGGGTGGTGCTCACCCACGACGTGGCGCAGCGCGACAACCTCCGGGTGGGCCGCCACGACGGGATCCAGGCGGTAGTGGAGAAGCTCAAGGGGCACCCGCTCTTCGCCCACGTCACGCTCAACCGCTCCGAGCGCTCGGCGATCGCCGAGCTCGTCACCGACATGCTCGAGGAGTTCCACCCGGCGGCCCAGACCGGGGCGCTGCGCCGCATCCACGCGGCCTGAGTCGCGGCGGCGCAACGGTCGAGCGCGCCTCCCGACTGAGAACGCCGTGTGATAATCGGCGCCGGGCCGGACCCGGCCCGCCCGATCGCGCCCCCACGGAGATCTCATGCCCCGCCGACCGCACCCGATCGCTGCCCTCGCCGCCGCTACGGTCCTCGTCCTCACCGGGTGCGGGGAGCAGGTCCCGGGCGGCGCCGTGGTGGAGGCCGGCCAGCCCACCGAGAGTCGGACCGGGCAGCCCGCCGGGGCGCCGCCGATCGCCGAGCCGAAGGAGGAGACGGCCGACGACGCGGCCGATCCGCTCGTCATCCGGGTGGGGGACCAGGAGTACCTCTCCACGATGGCGATCTACCGTGCCTACGACGCCGCCAAGGGTGGGCCCAATGCGCTGGGCTCGCCTGCCGGGGCCGCCGAGGAACTCGGGGACGGGCGCCGGCAGGAGTTCGACGGCGGCCGGGTGTACTGGTCGCCGCGCACCGGCGCGCGCATCGTCCGGGGGCGGATACTCGAGACCTACCTGGACAACGGCGGCGCGGAGGGCCGGCTCGGCTGGCCGGTGATCGACGAGTCCACCGACGACGAGGCGGTCTTCTCGGACTTCGAGAACGGTCGCATCCTCATCGAGAACCGCGCCGTCCAGGTGATCGACCGCCGCAACTGACCGGCCGCGCCCCGCCCGGCCGCAGGCTCAGAGCTCGGCGAGCAGGGCCTTCCAGACGGGCCGCCACCGGTCGCGCTCGGCGGGCGGATCGCCCGCGTCGGCCACCGGAGGGTCGATCGCCGGCCTCGTCGTCACCGCTCCCTGTCCAGCCCCGCCATGCCGAGCACGTCGAGCCGCCGGTCCAGCTCTGCCTCGTCGATCGTGTCGGGGACGAACCCGAGGTCGACGACGGCCTCGCGGATCGTCATGCCCTCCGCGAGCGCGTGCTTGGCCACGCGCGCCGCCTCCTCGTAGCCGATGGCGGAGTTGAGCGGGGTGACGATCGACGGCGAGGACTCCGCGTACTGGCGGACCTGGTCCACCTGCGCTTCGAGCCCGTCCACGCAGCGCTCGGCGAACAGCCGCGACGAGGTGGACAGCAGGCGCACCGACTCCAGGACGTTGCGGGCCATGACCGGGATGTAGGTGTTGAGCTCGAACGCCCCGCCGGCGCCGGCCCAGGCGATCGCGGCGTCGTTGCCCACGACCTGAGCGGCGACCTGCGTCACCGTCTCGGCGAGCACCGGGTTGACCTTGCCGGGCATGATCGACGACCCGGGCTGCAGGTCCGGCAGGTGCAACTCGCCGAGCCCGGTGGTCGGGCCCGAGCCCATCCACCGGATGTCGTTGGCGATCTTGGTGAGCGAGACCGCGATGGTCCGCAGCGCCCCGGAGAGCTCGACCAGCGCGTCACGCGCGGCCTGCGCCTCGAACGGGTCCACCGCCGGGCGCAGTTCCTCCAGCCCGGTGAGCGAGCGCAACTCCTCCACCACGGCCGAGCCGAAGCCGTCGGGCGCGTTGAGGCCGGTACCCGCGGCGGTTCCGCCGATGGGCAGCTCACCCACCCGCGGCAGGGTGGCGCACACGCGGTCGATGCCGGCCGCGACCTGACGTGCGTAGCCGCCGAACTCCTGCCCGAGCGTCACGGGCACGGCGTCCATGAGGTGAGTGCGGCCGGACTTCACGACGTCCCGCCACTCGGTGGCCTTGGCCTCCAGCGACGCATGCAGCACCTTGAGCGCGGGCACGAGGTCCGACACGACCACCTCGGTGGCGGCGACGTGCGTGGCCGTGGGGAAGGTGTCGTTGGAGGACTGCGACATGTTGACGTCGTCGTTGGGGTGGACGGTGACGCCCTCGGCGGCGCAGAGCGAGGCGATCACCTCGTTGGTGTTCATGTTGGAGCTGGTGCCCGAGCCGGTCTGGAACACGTCGACGGGGAAGTGGTCGTCCACCTCGCCCTCGGCGATGCGCTCGGCGGCCGCGGTGATCGCCCGCGCCTTCTCCTCGTCGAGGAGCCCGAGCCGCGCGTTGACGGTCGCGCACGCCGCCTTGAGCAGGCCCAGCGCCCGGATCTGCGCGCGCTCCAGGCCCCGCCCGGAGACGGGGAAGTTCTCGACGGCCCGCTGCGTCTGCGCCCGCCAGAGGGCGTCGGCGGGGACGCGGACCTCGCCCATCGTGTCGTGTTCGATGCGGAATTCACCGGTGTCGTCAGCCATGTGGCCCAGAGTAGGCGGGCCCGCCGCCCCGCGCAGTCGTGCTGCGGAGTGCGGCGGGCCCGACAGGCGCGCGGGGCGGGCTCAGCCAGCGCTAGCCTGCCCGTAGTTGACGGAGGAGAACTCACGTAGCTTGGCCATGCGGTGGCGGCCCTCGACGTGGCGGACCGTGCCCGACTTGGAGCGCATAACCAGCGAGCGGGTCACGGCGCCGTTGGCCCGGTAGCTCACGCCGCGGACCATGTCGCCGTTGGTGATGCCGGTGGCGGCGAAGAAGCAGTTGTCGCCCCGGACCAGGTCGTTGGTGCCGAGAACGGCCTCCACGTCGAGCCCGGCGTCCACGGCCTTCTGCCGCTCGGCGTCGTCCTGCGGCCACAGCTGGCCCTGGATCTCGCCGCCCATGCACTTCATGGCGCAGGCGGTGATGATCCCCTCCGGGGTGCCGCCGATGCCCATGAGCATGTCCACCGAGCTGTCGTCGGAGGCGGCCGCGACGCCGCCGGCCACGTCGCCGTCCATGATCAGCCTGACCTTGGCGCCGGCCGCGCGGATCTCGGCGATCAGCTCCTCGTGCCGCGGGCGGTCGAGCACGCACACCGTGAGGTCGCCGACGTCCATGCCCTTGGCCTCGGCGACGGACCGGATGTTCCACTCGGTGGAGCGGCTCAGGTCGATCTTGCCCACCGCGTCGGGGCCGACGGCGATCTTGCGCATGTAGAACACTGCCGACGGGTCGAACATGGCGCCCCGCTCGGCCACGGCGATCACGGCGATCGAGTTGGGGCGGCCCTCGGCCATGAGGCGCGTGCCGTCGATCGGGTCCACGGCCACGTCCACCGCGGGGCCGTTGCCGGTGCCCACCTTCTCGCCGTTGTAGAGCATGGGCGCCTCGTCCTTCTCGCCCTCGCCGATCACCACCACGCCGTCCATGTCCACGGTGCCGATGAGCTCGCGCATCGCGTCCACCGCGGCGCCGTCACCGCCGTTCTTGTCGCCCCGGCCCACCCAGCGGCCGGCCGCGAGCGCCGCCGCCTCCGTGACTCGGACGAGCTCCATGGCGAGATTTCGGTCGGGGCGCAGGGCATCGGACATGTCGCGTCGGGCTCCTCGGGTTGCCCCGCGGGCGCCGGGACGCGCGCGGGGAGGTGATCGGTGTCGCCGACCATTGTTCCACCTCGGCGCCCGTGCCGGGCCCCGCGCGCCGGACGCGCCCCACGCGGGTGGGATACTGACCGCCGTGGCCGAGCCGAAACCGAGAATCCTGCAGGGAAACCGCGACATGGTCTGGTCGCTGGTGATCCTCATGGCGATCTGTGCCGCCTTCGCCGGCATCGCCGGCCTGTGCACGTTCAGTCCGTCCGGCCCCCAGCCGGGCCCGATCCCGGAGTTCGACGCCGAGGCGTCCCTGCGCCAGGACGCGCGCAGCCTCGACTTCGCGATCCGCTCACCCGAGGTGCCCGACGGGTGGACCTCCAACTCCGGCCGCGTCGAGAGCTTCGCCGGCACCTCGTCGAGCCACGTCGGCTGGGTGACCGGCGAACGCAGCTTCGTGGAACTCGTCCAGACCGACGCCCCGCTGGAGGACCTCCGGCGCGTGGGCGGCGGGCCGCGCCCCTCGATGTCGATGATCCCCGTCGCGGGCCGCGAGTGGACCGTCTTCACCGGCGACGACGCCCGCCCCGTCTGGGCTGTTGATCTCGGTGACGCCCGCGTCGCCGTCACCGGCTCCGCCGCCACCTCGGACCTCGAGGCGCTGGCCGCCGCGGTCCAGGACGCCGAGCCGCTGCCCCGCGAGCGCTAGTCGGTCGGGCCGGCCGGTTCCGCCCGCGCGGCCGGATTGCACAACACCAGTGTGAGGTCTACTCGGCGGATGCCGTGCTGAGGTTGGGCAAACCGGGAAGGACTGCGGAGGGTTCAGGCGCGTGCGGCGGACCCCTCGCCGGCGTCCCCGCCCTCGCCGAGCACCGCGTCGATGCGCCGGCGGGCGCCGTCGAGGTGCTCGGTACAGCGCGCGGCCAGTTCCTCGCCGCGCTCCCACAGGGCGAGGGAGGAGTCGAGGTCCTGGCCGCCGGTCTCGAGCAGGCGCACCACCTCGACGAGTTCGTCCCGGGCCTGCTCGTAGCCCAGTTCGGAGACGGGGGTCTGCTCGTCGGACATCAGGTCTGCTCCTCGGCGTCGGGGTCGGTCTCGGTGGCGGGGGCGGGGGCGTTGTGGTCGGGCCCGGCGCGGCCGGCGGCCGGGGACGAACCCAGGACGGCGGCGGACAGGGCGCCGTCGGAGACCCGGATGCGCAACTGCGACCCGGGCGGCGCGTCGGCGATAGAGGACACGACGCGGCCGTCGTGATCCCCGGCCACCGACTGCACCACGGCGTACCCGCGGGCGAGCGTGGCGGCGGGTCCGAGCGTGGTGAGGCGGGCCGCGAGGTGTCCGAGCGACGTGGACTCGGTCTGCACGATCCGGGTGACGTCGCGGCGGACCGCGCGCAGGGCCTCGGCCACGACCTCGGCCCGGACGGTGACGAGGCCGTGCGGGTCCGCCAGCACCGGACGCGACCGGAGGGAGTCGAGCTGGTGACGCTCCCGGTCCACCCAGCCGCGCAGGGCGCGGGCGGTGCGCGCGCGGGCCTCGGCGATCCGCCTGCGCTCCTCGACCACGTCGGGGACGACCCGCTTGGCGGCGTCGGTGGGGGTGGCCGCGCGCAGGTCGGCCACGTGGTCGGTGAGCGGGGAGTCCGGCTCGTGGCCGATCGCGCTCACCACCGGGGTCCGGCACCGGGAGACGGCGCGCACGAGCGCCTCGTCGGAGAACGGGAGCAGGTCCTCCACCGAGCCGCCGCCCCGGGCGAGGATGATGACGTCGACAGTCGGGTCGGCGTCGAGCTCGGCCAGCGCATCGAGGATCTGTGGCACGGCGGAGGCGCCCTGGACGGCAGTGTTACGGATCGCGAACCGCACGTCCGGCCACCGGCCGCGGGCCACCTCCACGACGTCGCGCTCGGCGGCGCTCGCCCGGCCGGTGACCAGGCCGACGCAGGTCGGCAGGAACGGCAGCGGACGCTTGAGGCGGGGGTCGAACAGGCCCTCGGCGGCGAGCGCCTGCTTGAGCCGCTCGATGCGCGCGAGCAGCTCGCCCACGCCGACCGGGCGGATCTCGGAGACCTGGAGCGAGAACGAGCCCCTCCCGGTGTAGAAGCGGGGCGTGCCGCGGACCACCACGCGGCTGCCCTCGGTGACGGGGACCGGCGCCTCCGAGACGAGCCGCGGCGGGCACGTGAGGGTGAGCGAGTTGTCGACCGACGGGTCGCGCAGCGTGAGGAACGCCGTCCGCGTCCCGGGGCGCAGGCTCAGCTGGGTGATCTGGCCCTCGACCCAGACCGCGCCGAGGCGGTGGATCCACGCGGCGATCTGGTCCGAGACCACGCGGACGGGCCACGGCTGCTCCGGACTGCTGGGGGTCCGGGGGGACGCCGCCGTCACCGGGCGCGGCGGGTCACGCGGCCGCTCGGCACGTCGGCGGACGCGGCGTCGTCCGCGCCGGCCCCCGGCGCCGTCCCGTAGACCTGGTAGGACACGTCGAGCACCTCGCCGTCCTCGGTCTCGTCCTCGTCGAACGTGGCCCACTCCGGCTGGTCGGCCCGGGCGGGGAACACGGACCCGATCACGCGGTCGCCCTTGATCGCGAGGTCGGTGAGCGTCTGCCCCGCGTGCAGGTACGACTGCACGAGCCCGCCCGCGAGCTTCACCGGGATCCCGGGGATCGCGGAGATCGTCTCGACCGCGCGGGCGGGCAGGGCCACGGTCTGCTCTACCGCGGTGGCGGCGAGACCGATCGTGGCGCGGGTGAGGAGCAGGGGACGGAACATGGGTACCTCTCTACCGGCGCCCGGGAGGCGGATGGTCGAATTCCACCTAGAACCGTACCCTGGGGCCATGACCGCTCAGACCGACATGACCGCCGAACCGACGACCAAGCGGGTGCTGCTCGCCGAGCCCCGCGGCTACTGCGCCGGCGTCGACCGCGCCGTCGAGACGGTCGAGAAGGCCCTGGCGATGCACGGTGCGCCACTGTACGTCCGTAAGGAGATCGTCCACAACAAGCACGTCGTGGAGACGTTCACCGACCAGGGCGTGATCTTTGTGGACGAGACCGACGAGGTCCCGCGCGGCGCCAACCTGGTGTTCTCCGCCCACGGAGTCTCGCCCGCCGTCCGCGAGAGCGCCAGGTCGCTCGAACTGCGCACATTCGACGCCACCTGCCCGCTCGTGACCAAGGTGCACACCGAGGTCAAGCGCTTCGCCCGCGAGGGCTACCAGATCCTGCTCGTGGGCCACGACGGCCACGAGGAGGTCGAGGGCACCGCCGGCGAGGCGCCCGACGTGGTGACCCTCGTCGACGGCCCGGATGCCGTGGACACCCTCGACGTGCCGGTGGACACGGAAAAGCTCATCTGGCTCTCCCAGACCACGCTGAGCGTGGACGAGACCATGGAGACGGTCCGCCGGCTCCGCGAGAAGTACCCGACCCTGCAGGACCCGCCGTCGGACGACATCTGCTACGCCACCCAGAACCGGCAGGGCGCGGTCAAGGCCATGGCGCCGCAGTGCGACCTCGTGATCGTGGTGGGCTCGCGCAACTCGTCCAACTCGGTCCGCCTCGTCGAGGTGGCGTTGCAGGCCGGGGCCGGCGCCGCCCACCTCGTGGACTACGCCAAGGAGATCGACACGGACTGGCTGGAGGGCGTCACCACGGTGGGGCTGACCTCGGGCGCCTCCGTGCCGGAGGTGCTCGTCCGGGGAGTGGTGGATCTGCTCGCCGAGCACGGCTTCACCGACGTCGACTCGGTGCGGACCGCGGAGGAGACCATCACGTTCGCCCTCCCGCGGGAGCTGCGCCAGAAGTCCTGAGGCCCCGGTCTCAGCGGCTCAGCCGGCTCAGCGGCGGGCGTGTGCGCCGCCGCGGCGCGCGGACTGGCGCGCCGGCTGGGCAGGGGCCGTCCGGGGTTCCAGGACAAAGGCACGCACGAGCGCCAGCGCCACCACGACCAGCGTGGTGGCGAACATGAGCGGGAACCTCGTGACCAGCGGCAGGATCACCGAGACGAGCTGGGTCCGGGAGAACACCCCGGTGGTGCCCCCGACGCCGGCGAGCACGTAGACCAGCGGCACGATGGCCGCCATGACCAGCGGCGGTTGGACGCCCGCCACGAACACCGAGCGGCGGGCCACGGCGAGCACCGCGAGGACGCAGCCCAGGAAGAAGGCCACCGTGAAGGCGGTGCCGAGCTCACCGGACCCGGCGTCGACCGCCACGCCGGTGAGCGCGACGGCGACAGCCAGGAGGACCGCGGTCCACGCCGGCAGACCCCGCCACGACGGGAGCACGGACCTGTCCTCCGCCGGGATCCGGCCGTTCTTACGCGCGTTCACGGAAGACGACTCTAGCGTCCGCCCCGTCCCGCGAGGAATCGGCCGAGACGGCGTAGGGGCGCCGTGCGGGTGGAGCCCGGGGCGGGCGGATCGTCGTCGGACGTGGAGGACGTCGCGTCGTCGGGGCCGGCCCGTCCGGACGTGTCGCCCTCGTCGTCGTCCCCGGCGGCCCGGGCACCGGCCCCGCCGCCAGAGGACCCGACTTCGCCCTCGCCCGGGCCGTGCCGCTGGGCGTCGCGGTTGCCACCGCCCCCGGCACCCGGTCGGGCGTCGAGCATTCCCGCCATGATGGCGGTACTGCCGCGGCGCAGCGGCGCGAACCGGGAGCTGGACAGCTCGCCGAGCCACGCGGTGAGGCGGCCCTCGTCGGTGGCCGCGGCGAGGTCTGCGGCGGTGACGTCGCCCGTCCGCAGGTCGATCTGTTCGCCGATGTAGCGCAGGACCACCGCGACCACCGCGAGGACGGGGACGGCGAGGAACGCGCCGATGATCCCGAAGAGCGTGCCGCCCGCGGCCACGCCGAGCAGGACGACCACCGGGTGTAGGTTCATGGCCCGCGACTGCAGGATCGGCTGGAGCACGTTCCCCTCGAGCTGCTGGACCAGGATGATCACGACGAGCACGATGATCGCGGTGGTGAGACCGTTGGCCACGAGCGCGATGAGGACCGCCAGGGCGCCCGCGGTGAACGCACCGACGATGGGGATGAAGCCGGCGAGGAACGTGATGACGGCCAGCGCCCAGGCCAGCGGCACACCCAGGAGCACCAGCGCGAGGCCGATGAAGAAGGCGTCGACGAACGAGACGATCGCCTGCGTGCGGATGAACCCGCCGAGGGTGTTCCAGCTGCGCGTGAGCACCTCGGTGAGGTGACGGCCGGCGTTGCGGCCCACGATTCGGCGGACGAACGGCAGGAACGCGGGGCCGTCCTTGATAAAGAAGAAGGTCAGGACCAGTACCAGGACCAGCGTGACGACCATGGACCCCACCGCGCTGACGCCGGTGAACACGCCGTTGGCGATCTGTTCGCCGCGGTCCTGCAGCGTCGAGCTGAGCTGGTTGAGCACCGAGTCGAGCTGCTCGTCGCGGATGTTGAGCGGCGGGCCGCGGAGCCAGTCCTGCACCTCGCGGATCGCCTCGGAGGTCTGGTCGGCGAGCTGCACGCTCTGCTCGACGATCGAGGGGGCGATGAGCGCGAGGATGCCGGCGATGATCCCGAGTCCGCCGATGATCGAGATGAGGGCCGCGAGCGCCTTGGGAACCTTGTGGCGGGTCATCCACCCGGTCGGCGGCCACAGGACGGTGGCGAGGATGAGCGCGAGCAGGATCGGCAGGATCCCCACCCACAGCGCACCACCGATGCGGACGAGCAGCCAGCCGGCAACGAGCACGATCGCCAGGCGCAGCGCCCAGTCCGTGAGCCAGCGACCGCCGATACCGATGAGAACGGACCGGTCGACGTTCTCGTCACCGTTGTCCGGGGACGGTTGAGACGGCAGCTCGTCACTCATGCCTCACATGATGACAGAAGGTACTGGGGGTGTGCCTCCGGCCGGAGACGGACCGTAGACTGGCCGATCGTGAGCCTCACCCTCGGAATCGTCGGTCTGCCCAACGTCGGCAAATCGACCCTGTTCAACGCCCTGACGAACAACGACGCCCTCGCGGCCAACTACCCGTTCGCCACGATCGAGCCCAACATCGGCGTGGTCGACCTGCCGGATCCCCGGCTCGAGCGGCTCGCCGAGATCTTCGGCTCCGAGCGGATCCTGCCCGCCGTGGTGTCCTTCGTCGACATCGCCGGGATTGTTCAGGGCGCCTCCAAGGGCGAGGGCATGGGCAACAAGTTCCTCGCCAACATCCGCGAGGCCGACGCCATCTGCCAGGTCGTCCGGGTCTTCGACGATCCGGACGTGATCCACGTCGACGGCAAGGTGGACCCGATGGCCGACATCGAGGTGATCGCCACCGAACTCATCCTGGCCGACCTCGAGAGCGTCGAGAAGGCCATCCCGCGGCTCGAGAAGGAATCCCGCAAGAACAAGGAACTCGGGCCCGTGCTCGAGGAGGCCCGCAAGGCGCAGGCGATCCTCGAGGACGGCCGGACCCTGTTCCAGGCACAGGACGAGGTGGACCGCGCCCTGCTGCGCGACCTGCACCTCATGACGGCGAAGCCGTTCCTCTACGTCTTCAACGCCGACGAGTCCGTGCTGACCAGCGACGAGCGCAAGGCCGAGCTGCGCGCCGCCGTGGCGCCCGCCGACGCGGTGTTCCTCGACGCCAAGGTGGAGTCCGAGCTCCAGGAGCTCGACGAGGACGACGCCATGGAGCTGCTGGAGTCCATCGGCCAGACCGAGCCGGGCCTGGCCGCGCTGGCCCGCGCCGGCTTCCACACCCTGGGCCTGCAGACCTACCTCACCGCCGGCCCCAAGGAGTCGCGCGCCTGGACCATCCGCAAGGGCGACACCGCCCCCAAGGCCGCCGGCGTCATCCACACCGACTTCGAGAAGGGCTTCATCAAGGCCGAGATCGTCTCCTTTGACGACCTCGACGAGGCCGGCTCCATGGCCGCCGCCAAGGCCGCCGGCAAGGTCCGCATGGAGGGCAAGGACTACGTGATGGTCGACGGCGACGTGGTGGAGTTCCGGACAGGAATTCCGTCTGGGAGCAAGAAATAGGCGCTAGTTGTACTGCCCAGGGAGGTTGTTTGATCTGGCTTCCCTGATGTGACGAGAACCTCCCGGCAGAGCGGAGCTGCTACCACATCCGCTCTGAACCAGGGAGGTTCTCGTGTCCCACGCTAACGCGGCGCTCACCCCGCGCCAAA
>NZ_JBIQES010000016.1:0-44753 GCF_045369825.1 Dietzia sp. 179-F 9C3 NHS | reverse complement strand
GTCGGTGGTTTGGCTTGCCTGGTAGGCGAGGTAGGAGGCTGTGTAGGAGTCGAGTTCCTCGTCGGCGGTCTCGGGCTCGGACGCCTGACTCCACTCGGTGTCGGTGGCTGCGTCGGTGGTTTGGCTTGCCTGGTAGGCGAGGTAGGAGGCTGTGTAGGAGTCGAGTTCCTCGTCGGCGGTCTCGGGCTGTTCGGGTTCGGTGGTCAGGTCGGTGTAGGTGGCGGCGAGCCACGCTGCCAGTTCGGGGTCGGAGGCGGGCACGACCGGGGGAGGAGTGGCCGTGTCGGCGCCCGCGCCGGCTTCGCGTGTCACGTGACGTAGTCGTTGGGCGATGACCAGTCCGGGGTTGATCGCGGTGTCGAGGTCGCTGGTGGCCTCCAGCCACAGCTCGCGCGGGTCCAGGCCCGCGGTGGCGGCGGTCTTCCATGCGGACTCGACGGCGGCGTACTGCTCGTCGTTGGCTTCCAGCTCGAGCGAGTAGCGGCGGGGGAGTGCGTCGATGTACTCGGGCAGGGTGGTCTCGGTGAAGGTGGCCGTGGCCAGATCGACGCCGTGGGCGTACAGGGCCGCGAGCCGCTCGGGGGAGCTGGCGGCGTCGAGTTCCTCGCGCAGGGTCTCGGTGGCGGAGCGATGCCGGGTGTCGCGCCGCAGGATCGTGGTGAGGACGTCCTCGGCGGTGGGGGCGTCGCGGTCGCCGGCCGAGTGCATGTGCCCGTCCTCAGCCGTGAGGTCCACGACGGGCTCGCAGACGGCGTAGGCGCGGTTCTCATGCTTGCCTCGGGTCAGAGCGACGTACAGGCCGGCCCGGTCGACGGAGGTGTCGAGGACGGCGTGTGTGGTGTCCACGGTCGCGCCCTGGGCGCGGTGGATCGTGGACGCATATCCCAGGTGCACGTTCTGGCTGGCGTAGCTGGCGGGGATGACGGAGTCGGTGCCGGTGTTGTGGTCCCGGACGGCGAGGTCCCCGGTGTCGGTGAGGCCGGTGACGGTGAACAGCTGGCCGTTGATGACCCGGCCCATCGGCTGTCCGTCGTCGTCGCGCAGCAGGGCGTTCTTGCGGGCGATGACGGTGTCTCCGACACCGACGGTGTCGCCTCGGGCGACGGTGGCCTCGCGGCTGTCATCGACCAGTCCGGCGGTGATGCGGTCGGCGCGGATGATTTCGTTCATGGTGTCCACGTCGGCGTTGCGGGAGGCGATGATGAGGCTTCGCCGGCCCGCTTCGGTGTCGGCTTGGAACGCGGCCACGGCCTCGGTGAGCATCTGTTCCCGGCTGCCCCCGTGGACCCAGCCACGCCCCGCGTAGAGCGCCAGAGCGTCGGGGTCTCCGTCGCGCAGGGACAGCGTCGCCTCGGCTTGAGCGGTGTCCGATCCCATGCGCATGACCTCGCGCAGCTCGACCGTTCCGGGGGTGCGGGCGAGTTCTCCGAACAGCCCGCCGGTCTCGACGGCGGCGAGCTGTTTGGGGTCACCGATCAGGCGCACCACGGCGCCGGATGCTGCCGCGATTTCGGTGAGGGCGGCCAGGTTCTCGGTGCTCGACATTCCGGCCTCATCGACCAGGAGCATGTCGCCGGGGTTGATCTGAACGGGCAGTGCCGACAGGGTCTTTCCGGGCTGGCTGGGGTGCAGTCCACGCCAGGTGAACGTGAGCGAGTCAATGGTGTGCGAGCGTGCCCCAATCTCCTCTTCGAGGACGCTCGCGGCGGCGGCGGAGGGGGCCAGTCCGATGACGTTTCGGCCCTCGTCCTGCCACGCGGCGGCGACGAGTTTCATGCTCGCGGTCTTGCCGGTTCCGGCCGGACCCACGCCCGCCGCAACCAGCGTTCCGGAGGTCAGCAGGTGTCGTGCGAGGGCGGTCTGTCCGGCGTTGAGAGCCCACCCGTTCGCGTGCTCGTGGCGGGCCAGCGCCCGCTCCACGGTGGCGTCCGCGGTGAACACCGCGACCGGGGTGGTGGCCCCGTCGAGGGTGATCTTCTCGGCCTCCAGCACGGCGGCGGTGGTGTACTTCTCGGCGTTCGCGCGGCGGTCCAGACCGGCCCCGGTCTCACCCGTCAGCGCGTCAGGAAGCGCGAGAGTTTCCGGCGGGGTGAGCTGCACGGCGTGCTCGCGCACGGCGTGGTCCATGACCGCCCGGTGCGCGGCGTCCCGGTCGGAATCGGAGCCGAAACGGTACCCCTTCAGCACCGTCGAGACGGCGGTGTCCACATGCGAGCGGCGGAACTGCGCACGGCGTGCCGTGACCGCCCGCACCGCCTGTCCGGCCACGTCCTCGGTGTGGCTTCCAGCGTCGAAAACGGGCCGCAGCTCGTCCCCGTTTGCCTCGACGCGCACGCGCTCCAGGAGCCCGTCCACGGCCTCGGTTCCGATCCGCTCCACAGCTTCGGCGCGCCAATGCTCGCGGTGCTCCGACAGTGACTTGGCGGGCTTCTTCGCATCGCGGGTGTCGAGGATCGCCTTCTGCCACAGCGCGTACGCGGCACGCTGGCTGGGCTGGCGACCGTGGGCCTGGACGTACTCGGCCACGAGTCGGTCGTACACCGGGCGGGCGTGCGTGCGACGGGACGAGAACGCCTCGACCAGACGCCGGTCCACGCCCTTGACCTCCCACACCGGGGCCTTGTCCGGGCTGGGGTAATGGGCCTGGAACTCCACGCCCAACCGCCGCGAAAGACGGTCGTGCAGCGCCGTGTCATAGCGGGCGCTGATCGCCTGGTGCATCTGATGGATCGTGCGCGAGTCGAGCGACTTCCACGACCCGTCCGGGGCCTGCACCTTGTTCGACAACAGCACGTGCGAGTGCAGGTCCGGGTCCCCGCCGCGGGTGTCGAAATGGGTGAACTCCGAGCCGATCAGACCCCGCGTTTTGACCTGCTCGATGCCCCCTCGACCCTGCCGGGTGTAGATCGCGTTGTCCTCGGCCCACGCGAGCGCTTCCGCGACCGCCTCGTGGTGCAACGCAGCGATATGGGAGGCTGTCTGCTCGTCGGAAAGCGCCCACAGAACGCTCACACTCTTGACCGGAGAGAACGTGAAATCGAACCCCGCCACGGCCTGTTTGACCTGATCCCGTTCCCGGTTGACCCACGCGATCACATCGGCCCCGGAGGCGTGCGAGTAACCGCCCGACTCCATGTAGAACGGGCGGCCAATCTTCTCGGCCAGCTCGCCCCGCTCGCTCACCGTGGGGCGCCGACCCTCGGCGGCAAGGAACTGCTTCTCGGCGGCGGCGAGCGCCACGAGAACGGGCTTGTCGCCGGAGTACATCGGGAACGCCCGACCCAACTTGCACGCCGCCAACGGTGCGCCCTGGCGCATCATCTCGTCGGTGTCCGGGTGCAAACCCTCGCCGTACAAAGCGGCCATCTGTTCCTCGGTCACCTGGAGGCCGGCGGCGGCGCTCTCCGACCGCAGACCGGCCAGCCCCGACCCGATCCACCGGCCCGGAGGGGTGCCCTTCGCGGCGTAGTAATCCGACAACGATTGACCCTCAGCCCGAGGGGCATCGTTCGTCGCCACCGAGCGCATCAGGTACTGGTATCCAGTCCCGGCGTGCACCGCTCGGAGGGTCATCATGCGGCCAGCCTAGAGGCCCGAAATCCCCGCGTCTACGCGCCGCACGGCGCGGGGCGCTGACCAGCAGATTCCCCCAACCCACTTGGAGTGCCTACTGTGTGTGGCTGTTTGGTGTTGGAGAACGTGGTGGCCAAGCGTGGGCGGCGATGAGAACGGCAGGCCGGTAACGGGCTGGCATCAGGAGCAGCAAATGACGAGCGAAGCGTTGCGAGGCAGGGAGGTGAGGAAATAGGCTGAGCGCATGGCGACCACCAAGACCGACTCACGTTCACAGTCAGCACGCTCACGCGCTCGACAGGCGATGGCCGATCAGCTCGCCCGCGCCAAGCAACGCGAGGCCAAGCTCACCGCCGTGTTCGGCGCGATCGACGCCCGCGAGGCCGCCGAGACCGCGCTCGGTGACGCGCTCCGCGAGCTGCGCGACACCGGCCTCCAGCAAACCGAACTAGCGGAGATGACGGGCCTCAGCGCCCGTGAGGTCTCGTCCGCGATCAAGTCGGCAGAGGACAACGAGAACAAGTCGGCAGAGGACACGAACACTGCGAACGAGGCGTCCGAATCCCCCGCACCGCCCGGCGACGGCGAGCACCACAACCCGTGACAGTCCAGCCCGACATTCCGCTGCCCGGCCTCGACTTCGGTATCGAGGACGGGCAGCGCGTCGTCTCGGCACCCGGCCGCACCTACGACGTCACCCTGTCCACCCAGGCCGCGAACCTCGCTTACGCCGTCGCGTGCGGCCGCGCAATCGGGAACCAACCGCCCGTCCTCGCAGACGGACGCTCCCGCGCCCAACGCTCCCGAGACGTGCGTGCTGCCGTCGCGGAGGGCTGGGATTCGACCGCGTACTATCGCGCCGCCGGCCTTAGACCTCGGCCGACTGAACCGGTCCTGTTCTAGACTCAGAACAACAAAGTGCGCCCCGACCCATTGCGGTCGGGGCGCACTCGTTTCGTTGCTGTGGAAGTGTCAGCGCTTTCGCGCTGCGCGACGCCACGCGTGGAACTGCGGGAGTGTCCAACGCAGCGGAGTCTGGTCGAACAGTGCCCGCGCCAGCCGCGATCGGTACCGCGCATCATTGCGCACCGCGAACGACCAGTGCCCAACCAGCCAGGCCGTCGCGCCCAGTGCGAGAACAGTGGGCGCCCACGTGCGCTCCTGGATGACCCCCAGCAACCCGAACACGGCGCACACTCCGCCGACCCGGCGAGCCACCGGCGGAAGAGCGAGAGCAGCTCCCGCGACGACGCTGACGGCGAGTACGGCCGTTCCTGGGTCCCACACTGTTCCCACCTTCTTCCGCTTCGGCGCTCCTTACCAGCGATTCAGAGCCTGTCCCCGGAGTATCGCCTAGAACTACGACATGCTCGGCTTCCTCCCGGTCAACTTGCCGTCCGGAGTCACTTCTTCTTCACGTAGACGTGGGCGACCCCTGCGCCGATTAATCCGCCAACGAAACCGACACCGAGGATCGGCGCGACCGCGTCCCCCCGCTGTGCGGCAAACGCCGCGAATACCGTAAGGATCGCACCAGCTGCGGCGACCGCGAGGCCCAAACGACTGACCGTGCTCGCACTCGTTTGCTCATCTCCCCTGCCCCGCAGATGCACGATTGCGGGGGCGCCGAGTAGGAGCCCCGCCAGGAACATGACAGCTGCCGCCCCCGCACAGAGGACCAGCGCTGTGCCACTGGTGAAGTCGTCAAGCATGAACTGTCCCACCCCTCCCCCGGTCGTGCCGGCCTGCGTCCTGTGTCATGTCAGCCCCTCCTCTTCTGCGGCATCCGCTGCTCGGCGGGAGAGGATGCGCCGAGCGTCAGCTTCGGCCGCCGCTGTCGAGTCCGCGACGGCGGACAGCGCGGCGGCGAGGTCGAGCTGCATCGGCCCGTCGAGTCGATCAAAGTGTTCTTCGAGCACGTGCACAACGGCGGCGAGCGCACGCTCGCCGCCACTCAGGGTTCCGTCGTCCGGGTTCCAACTGAGGGCGCGACGGAAGGTCGGGTCAGCCTCGAATGTCTGGCGTGTGGCCTCGAAGGTCATTTCGGTTCCTCTCTACGACACGGTCGGCGTGCCAGCCGGCTTCCTACGGCTGGCGCGGTCGATGAGTGCGGCCAGCGTTGACCGCACCTCGGCGGGTCTGCCCGCGTTGCTCACGGCGAGTTTGGGCCCCTGGACCGCGCACCACCCGGCAGTAAGCAGTCGCACACGGTGTGGGTGATCGAGCAGGAGTTGCGCGAGCGCTCCGCCGGTGGCGGCACGCTCGGCGGGCGAGCGCGCCATGAGCGCTCGGGCAGTCGCGTCACGCAGGACGGTGTCGCCGGCCGGCGACCGAAGCAGCGCACGACCGACACGCACTCGCTGGTCGAGGTCAGCGATGAGGATCGACCTGGTGTCTACCTCGACGGACCACGCCTCCTCCATGTCGTCATCGTTTCCCGCCGCCAGGGCGGCGGCGACAATGATCGACCACCCCGCGTTGAGCTTCTGGGGGCTCCATCCGTCCTCTGGCTGGGTGCCGAGCTGCACGTCGGGAACCTTGGCGTCCGGCCCCAGGAGCTCGCGGGCGAGCGCGGCGGCATAAGCGTTGGCTCCGTCAACGGCGCCGGCGAACGCCGGCCCTCTCGGGGTCCATGTCGAGGCGGTCATCCCTCTTCCTCCAATGCGCGAGCGCAGGCCCGCCTTATCCACTCGGCGCGGGACAGTCCCGCGCGCCCGGCGGCACGGTCCACCTCGGTGAGCTGAGAGCTATCCATGAGCAGCTTGATGGACCGATCCCCCACCGTCGGCCGGCCGACGGGCGCAGGCCCAGCCTCGTCGCCCACCTCTCCCAGGCCCGCGGCCACGATGGCGTCGGCGGAGTAGTCGTTGATGACCAGCCACTCCCGGGCGCGACCGTCGGTCACGAAGGTGTGCCGGGTCTGGGCACCTTGCCAGGCCGACGTTCGCTCGATCAGCCAGCGCCCTCCTGGGGTCTTGCCGAGCGATTCCCGCACCCCGTACTGGCGGGTCGCCACCGAGGTTCGGTTGTTGCCGTCCCAGCGGAGTTCGTCCCGCCACCACTGCGTCTTGTCGGGATCGAACCATCCGAGCAGGGTGCGCTCACCGTCCTCATCGGGCTCGCTGTAAACGTTCGTCCTCATCTGCACGCCTCCTTTGTGGACTCAGACTAGAGTATATGACCCCACCGAAAGGCGCACAAGGGCCACGGAAGGAAATATGGCCCCACAAGGGTCGGCTCTCAGTTCCTTGGATGTGAGAGGCGACGCTCGCGCTGTTGACGGCACCGCGCCGTCCCAGCTCGCTAACTCGCATATTCACTCTCATAACGTTACTCGCAGTAAAGTGCCACGGACACAGATATGAGAGACTGGGGCGGTGGACCTCGGATATGCACGCGTCTCAACCCCGCGCCAATCCCTCGACGCCCAACTCGACCGCCTACGCGCCGTCGGCATAGAGAAGATCTGGACCGACAAGAAGTCGGGCAAGAACACCGACCGTCCCGGGCTGACCGAGCTCCTGGAGTACGCGCGCGGCGGAGACTGCATCGTGGTGACCAAGCTCGACCGCCTGGGCCGAAACCTGCGCGAGACGCTCAACCTTTTCCACGAGCTACCCGAGCGGGGTGTCGCGATCCGCACCCTCGACGATCCACTCATCATCGACACCGCGGCCGACGCCGCAATGAGCCGGGTCGGGGTAGCAATGCTCGGACTGTTCGCTGAGATGGAGCGGGTGTACATGCTCGAGCGCACCGAGCGCGCCCGGGCGGCGGCGCGCGAGCGGGGCGTCGCGCCCGGACCGAAGATGAAACTGGGCCCCGAAGACATCGACCGGGCGGTCTACCTGCGCGACGTCAGGAAGCTGTCGATGGCTGAGGTCGCCGCCAAGCTCGAGGTCTCCCCCGCCACCCTCTACCGCCGCCTCCCATCCCGCGACACACATGCGTCGTGACTCCTTTAACCCCGGGCACAAACTCCTTTTTCGCAAAGCGACACGGTCGGACACAGCGTCGGAACCGCTGAGCAACGCGAACAGTCAGGGGCGGCATGAACGGCTGAGACGATGAGGCGGTACTGACCGATCCACCCCAGGAGACCCCTTGTCTGCCATGTTCGACCCAACTGTTCCTGCCCTGATGTGGTGCTTCGTGGGATGGGCTATCGCCGCCGTCCTGGGCGCTCTGGTTACCGCCCACGTCCGCCACAAGCTCGATCTGACCCTCTGGGTCGGGCTTTGTGCCTTCGCAGCGATTATCGTTTTCGTGATCGTGAGCGCGACCCATTCACATGGCGGTGACGTTGCAGTGTTCACCGTGCTGATCGCCGGCGCGGTCGGGACCGCGTCAATGGGCGTCGGCGCGACCCTGGCCGGAGGCGAGATCGCACGCAAGCTGGCCTGAGAGCCTTGCGTGAACTGCGTTATGGCCGCCCGTGGCGGCGATTGAGTGTTTGGCCGTTTCGGTAGCGGGGCTTGCCGTCGGCTCCGTGTCGGTGGCGGCGGGGGTCGCGTGCTGCGCGGCGCAGGTCCCGGAGGAGCTCGGCGGCACGGTCTTTGCCGAGTTCGGTGATAGCGGTCCTGTAAGCGCCTTGGCTGGACCAGTCGAGGTCGTGCAGGCCGATTACGGCGCGGTGCCAGCGCAGGAGCTCGAGGAAGTGCTGCTCGCCGACCCTCTCGGCGGCGGCGCGTATTGATGCCTGGAGCTCCATGCGTGGGACCGTAGTGGCCCGCTCGGACAACGAGGGGGTCAGTGTGGGTCGCTCCGAAATGCGATGAGTCCGGCGATGAAGCAGAGGACCCGGTCGGCTCCCGCGTCGGTGAGGTCGATCTCAGGCCGGCGATGACGGTGCTCGACCCGCGGTGTCCGGGTAGCGGTCTAGCGTCAGCGTCGGTATCAGTATCAACTGCGATGGGAGACCTGATGTGCCGCCGACCTACTCACCTTGACCCTGCTCTGGCCGAACAGCTCGAGGAGGACTTTGCCCGCACCATGCTCAATGCCGCCGGCGACGAGCATCCGAAGGGCTCCGACTTCCGGACGTCGTTCACCCAGGCCAGCTATGTGTACGACCTGCTGCGCAGCCTCTGCGAGGGAAATCGAGACTTTGTCGCTCCCGATGGCGTCGCGCCGCCGCTCCTCGAAGAACTGATGGGGCGAGTGCTGTCCTTTCAGGCGGAATTGGCCGGCCTGCCGTCTCGGTGACCGTTGCCTCGGGGTGCATCCCACCGGCGGCCATAGCGCGGCATGAGTGCGTGTTAGGGTCTGCTCGACGGGGCCTCTAGTCCTCGTCGCCCCGCGTTGGTAAGCGGGACGAAAATCGTCCGCATCACTGCTTTGCGGACGGCGCCTGATGGTGTGTTCAAATCCGATACGTGTAGAGGCCCGACCAAAAGGTCGGGCCTCTCGCATATCCGCGGCTAGCTGATGCCGGCCGCTGGACCCTCACCCCGCATCGAGGCGGACTGCGCGGCCTGACGCAGCCACGTCACCGCCTCGCTCCACATGCCGAAGCGTCCGTCCGGCCCCTTGTCGATGGTCTTGAGACCTCGGCTCCTCTGCACCCAGTGGCACGGCATCGTCTGCTCTCCGTGTTCATCGAACTCGGTGAAGTCGAAAACCACCACCGCGGTTGTTCCATCACAAAGGGTCACGTAGTACAGCCCTTGCTCCAGCTCGTCGTCGGTGGAGTCGAGGGACCGGATCAGCCCGTCGTAAATGATGTCTCTAAGCCCTGCCTCGAACCGTCCGATCGGGCGGTTCTCATCGGGGTTCAATCGGCTGGTATCAGTGCTCATGAGTGGACCTCCGTGGTCGTTTGGTGTGTTGTAGCAGTTCAGTCGGACACGGGTCCGGAGTCGAGGGCTTCGCGGCGGCGGGCCTGGACGCGCATGGCGCGGCCTTGGGCGAGCATCAGGTCGAATAGGTCGTCGGTGGCGGCCTCGGCGCTCGCGCGGGTGAGAGCTGCGGCGGCGGCGGCGAACCGGCGGCGGTAGGCGGCGTCGAGCACGTCGGCGGCGAGGGTGACCAGACCGACGGCGGGAGTGCCGAGCAGCGCGACGATTTGGAGGGCGTCGGTGAGCAGCTTCCCGTGGTGCCCGCTGAGGCGCCCCGCTCCCCTGAGCGCCGCCAGGACACGGGTGGCGTGGTGCTGCTCTCCCGCGTTTGCCAGTTCGGAGATGATGCGGAACAGCTCGCCGTAGCGCGGATTGAGGAAGTCGGCCTCCTCGAGGTGTTGGGTGACGGCGCGGGCCTGTTCGGTCTCGGCCGTGTGGAGAAGGGCACAGAGCAGAGCCGCCTCGGGGTCCAGCTCGGGAACCTCGGGGCTGGCGTCGGCGGCGACCAGGTCGTCCACGTCGATTGCGTCGGCTGTCGCGTCGTATGCCTCGGTCATGGTGTGCATTGTCGGTTCTCCACTCGCAGATTGGGGGGGTGCCCGTCTGCCTCGCGGCGATGGGCGGGGGTCGGGCTGGTCAGCCGTAGACGATCTCTCCGAAGATTCCGAGCTGGATGACGGCGTCGGCGTCGGCGGCGTCGAAGTCGCCCTCGTTGCCATTGGTGCGGTCGGCCTTGCGCAGCTCCTTGAAGGGGTAACGGGTGCTGTTGCGCAGCTCGCGCAGACCTCGGGCGACTGTGTTGGCGTCGATGATGTGCATCGTGCCGAAGGCGGTTCCGTCGACCTTGTCGTGGATGCGGACCGAGCCGTAGCGCCAGCCGATGACGTCCTGCTCGCACTCGACCCGCTCGGCGGAGTCGATGTTGGCCCAGTAGTTGATGCCGCCCTCGATCGCGGTAGAAAGAACGTCCGCGAGGAACTGCTTGCGGGCTTCACTTCGCTTGCTCATGGCCTTGGCCTTTCTGGTGTGGGGTGTGCCGGTTCTTCCGGGCACGCTTTCAGTATACACGCATCATGCATGTATGGTGGGTGGATGATGCATGTATCTGGTTATAAGCCTCTCACCTGCGGATTCGGTGTTGGGCTCGTACGGCATGGGGCTCTCCGTGGTGGTGCCTGGACTTTACCTTCAGGCCGCAGTCTTGCCGAGGGCCTTGATCTGCTCGCGGCGAAAGCCGGACCAGTGGTCCGTTTCGGTGACGACGACGGGGGCCTGGAGGTGGCCGAGGGAGCGCACGTAGTCGAGGGCGTCGGCGTCGGTGGTGAGGTCGACGGTGGCGTAGTCGAGGCCGGCCTTGTCGAGGGCGAGCGTGGTGAGCCTGCACTGCGGGCAGTTGGGCTTGGTGTAGACGGTGATGGTCATGGCCTTGGCCTTTCTGGTGTGGGGTGTGCCGGTTCTTCCGGGCACGCTTTCAGTATACACGCATCATGCATGTATGGTGGGAGGATGATGCATGTATCGAGTTAGAAGCCTCTCACCTGCGGATTCGGCGTTCCTCGCGCGGCCGCCGTTGCCCTTCGCGCACGGCTCCCCTTTCCCTGATACCGGCCCGATTGGTGCGCAGCGGACGGTGTCAAGAGAGGGCACCCGGCAGGACTCGGAGAATCTGCGGCGAAATAAGCGAGCTTGCGAGCGCGTCGCAGATTGTTCGTGGCCGGCCGGGCGACGGCGCAGCCGGCGCCGACCTTGACTCCGGGAGTGGAGCACCAAGACTGGCAGGGGCAGGGAAAGGGGCCACCCACCTGAAACGCCCCACCAACAACGACGCCCACCACCCACGCCAGGGCGGGGACGTGCGGTAGGCGGCCGACGGTGTTGCACGCGGGAGCTGGGGCTGGAACTACCCACTCCCCCGGGGCAAATGGGTCTTGTGGCCCGTTATCGCTTGAGGCTATAGGTGTTGTGGCCGCCGGCCTTGAAGGGGCTCTTGTCGGCGTAGACGGGTTCGCTGCGTCCCGCTTCGCGGTCGAGGTGGTCGAGGTAGTGCTCGAAGGCGGCGACGGTGAACGCGACCAGGCTCGGCCTGTCGCCGTCGCCGGCTTCTGCGGCGGTGGTTCCCCAGACCCGCGCGACCAGGTCGGCGGGCAGTCGTGTCGACCAGTTGCGGTACTGAGGCGAGCTGACCTTTCCGGCCTGCTCTATTAGAGAGGGTGCGCTCTCGCGCTCGTCCTTGCGCTTGA
Source organism: Dietzia sp. 179-F 9C3 NHS (assembly GCF_045369825.1). NCBI lineage: Bacteria > Bacillati > Actinomycetota > Actinomycetes > Mycobacteriales > Dietziaceae > Dietzia > Dietzia sp. 179-F 9C3 NHS. The sequence continues at coordinate 33,103 of NZ_JBIQES010000016.1, read as the reverse complement.
TGATGTCGGGGCGACGGGCCATTGTTCTACTTCCTTCCGGTGGTGAGGGTGTCGAGCAGCTCGCGGAAGCTCTCGGCAGCGGGGACCGCGGCGACGACTGTCAGCTGGTCCAGGCCGACGCCCTCGGCGGCGGCCTCGGCAATGAAGCTGCGGCGGGGTATGTCGTGCGGGTGGACGTGGAAGCCGCTCGCCTCGGCCCACTCGCGTATCTCGGCGGCCACTCGCCCGTGTGTGGCGGTGCGGGTGGTGTCTCGGAGGTTGATGAGAATGTCGGGCGCGGGAAGCGGCCGGTCGGACCGCATCTCGACGTTGACGTCCTCGACGAGCTTCGCGGTGTCTGCTATCCCGTTGAAGCTGTCGTTCTCCGGTTCGGTGACGAGCAGGACCCGGTCGGCGGCGTGTAGTGCGTTGATGGTGCCGAGCGACAGTCCTCGGTCGCAGTCGATGAGGATCAGGTCGTAGTCGCTGCGGACAGTGTCGAGCGCCCGGTGCAGGACGCCGCCGGGGAACCCTCCCCCGAGGGCCTGGAGGCTTGCGGCGAGCTTGCTCCGGCCGGAGGGGACTATGTCGAGGTTGTCCCGGCGCGTGGGGTGTATGGCGTCGGACAGGCGCACGCCCGAGTCCTTGACGTAGACCTCGTCGAGGCTGTCCCCTTCGGGGTCGGGGTCTCCGAGGATGCGGAGCGCGATGGCGCCCTGGGCGTCGTGGTCGATGACCAGGACGCGCTTTCCTTGTGCGGCGGCGGCGTGAGCGAGCATGAGGGTTGCGGTGGTTTTGCCGACGCCGCCCTTGTGGTTGGCGACGGCGATGACGGTCGCTTTTCTGGCCATTGGTCTGTCCCTTCTGAGTTACCCGAGCTACGACGGGAGGGTCGTGGGGTGCCCGTCTGCCTCGCGGGTTCGGTCGGTCCCTTTCTGGTGTGGGGTGTGGCGGTTCTTCCGGGGCACGCTTTCAGTCTACACGCATCATGCATGTATGGTGGGAGGATGATGCATGTATCGAGTTAGAAGCCTCTCACCTGGGGGTTGGCGTTCGGGCAGGGTGCGACGGGGAGGGGAGGCACTACTCGGGCGCGGCCCGGTAGTAGCCCACCCCTCGGTGGCTGAACATCCCCCCTTCGTAACTCCCGTCGTCGGAGGGCTTGTCGTGGGCGAGCGCCCACACCTGGGCAGCGAGGTCGTCGGCGTCGAGGTTTCCCTCGGCGTCGGCGTGCGGCGTGACGATCCCAGTCCGTCCACTGACAGTGACGGTGCGGGCGCGACGATCCCCGTCCCGTGCGGCGGCCAAGACCGCACGGGTTAGCGTTTCGACGCTGGTCGAGGTCATCAGCTTCGGCCTGTTCGTGTTCACGTTGTTCAGGGTCCCACGGGATCGCTACTCACGGCATGGGGGAGTGGGGCCGCCGTCTGCCACTGTGGAGGCAGCACGGGCCTGTGAGGCGACACGAGGGGCCGGCCCGTAGTGGGCCGGCCCCTCGTGTCCGTTCCGTCAGTGGTGGATGACGGTGAAGCCCTCGACTCGGTGCCGGGTTGTCTTTCCCGTGGGGACGATGACCGCACTGGCGGCGCGCGCCCGGTCTCCGACGCGCAGCACTGCGGCGACGTAGAAGCGACGTCCACCGCTACCGTTGATGGCCACCTCGTCAATGTCGAGGGCTGCCAGGACGGCGAGCCGGTCCTCGTTCGGGGCGAGACACTTGCGGATCACGGCGGCTCGGTTGATCGCTGCTGCGCCAGAGCGGGTGGCGATCTGGTCGACCTCGGTCACGCGCGACCGGCGACCGTTGTAGACGCTCACCGCCGTCTGCATGAGTCGCTTGACCTCTCGCTTGTCGGGGCGGGCGATTGCCGCCACGTCGGCGCGGTGCGGCTCGGCCGCACACCCCGCGTTGCGGGCGAGCTGGTCGGCCAGGTCGTCGCGGGCCACGTCTCGCGCCAGTTCCGTGATCCAGTCCATCGCCACGAGGGGCGAGACGCCGTGGTCCCGCTGGACCGAGTAGGCGGCGCGGACCTCGTCGAGGCCGGGGGTCGTGAAGGTGGCGGTCATGGTGGTGGTCCTTTCTGGTGTGGGGTGTGCCGGTTCTTCCGGGCACGCTTTCAGTCTACACGCATCATGCATGTATGGTGGGTGGATGATGCATGTATCTGGTTAGAAGCCTCTCACCTGCGGATTCGGCGCTCACTGCTCGGCCGCCGGCGCAGCCGGCGCCGACCTTGACTCCGGGAGTGGAGCACCAAGACTGGCAGGGGCAGGGAAAGGGGCCACCCACCTGAAACGCCCCAGGGCGGGGGGAGCGATTCAGACGTCTGGTCCGTGGTCGGGCTGGGGGCCTTGGTCGGGGTTTGGCCCCCACTCGTCGGGTTCGCTTGTCCAGTCCGGCTGGCGCTCCCGCCTGAGGTAGTCGAGGTAGGACTCGGTGAACGAGTCCACGTCCTGCGTCTGGGCAACTGGAGGTTCGGTGAGAGCGCCGTACGCTTCGATGGCCTCGACTTCGCGGCGCCACATCATCTGGCGCACCTCGTCGGCCGTCTCGAACCCCAGCTCCTCAACAAGGGCCGGTGTGGGATTGAGCAGGAGCGACCACCCATCGGAGCGGCCTCTCATGGCGAGTCGAGCCTGGAGCTCATCTTGGGCGAGCTTCGCGGCATCGGAGTTCTCGTATGCCTTGAGCTGGTCGTTGATCCCGTCGAGCTCTGCCTTCATCGCCTGGAGCTGCGCAGCGTCGGGGAACGGCTCATCGGGAGTGTTGTGCAGCTCGTCTAGCCGCGCCCGGTCCTCCTCGAGCTTCCTGCTCGCCTTCTCGGCTTCGCGCGGTGCGCTCCGGATTGTGTTCTCGATTCGGGTGAGGATGCCGCCGGCCATTGCCGCTCGACTTCCTCGGGCTTCCTCGCCGGCGGCTTGCGCCTGATCGAGGTTGTCGCGGCTACCCCAGACGCCAAAGACCCCCGCCCCGTCGCGCGGGGCCCATAGCTGGTCCTGCGTGATACTGGTCGCCGTCAGGCCTGTGTCTCCGTAGCTGAGCAGGATCATGTCGTGCTCCATGACGCGGGTGACGCGCAGTGGTATGCCGGCCATCGTGGCGACGTGGTGGCTCTCGTCTGGACCTGCTCCGCGCAGCTGGACGTAACTCTCCCGCAGGGTCTCCAGCAGATGGTCCGCAGCCTCCTTTCGGATGCTGTGCGTGCGAGAGTTGAGCGTTTCGCCGCCGACCTCGTAGGTCTTGTTCTCCTGGTCAGCCCACGCCTGCATAGCCGGGGCTGCGGCTTCGAGCCGTCCGAGGCGTTTCTCGTCATTGGGGATCGTGCGAGTGAGCGCCGTCATCTCGTCCCTGCGGCCGCGTATCTCAGCCAAGTGACTCTCTCGCTTGGCTTCAAGACCCTCGAGGTCTCGCTCGAGTTCGACGCGTCGCAGGTAGCGATCGTCCCCTGTGGCGATTGCCTTCACCAAGGCCGTGGACTCGGCCAGATTGTCGGAGGACAGGTCCTCGATGCTGCGGATCGAGCGGTCAGCGGCGTACAACTGCTCAAGAAATGCCGCTTTCCGGTTGAGGGCCTGCCACATGGCCGTGTCGTACGTCGCGGTGGCGACGTAGTTGTAGACGGCGACCTCGCGGTTCTGGTTTCCCTGGCGAATGATGCGCCCCTCTCGTTGTTCGAGGTCGGCCGGTCGCCAGGGCACGTCCACGTGGTGGAGCGCAACAGCCCTTGTTTGCACGTTCGTGCCCGTGCCCATCTTCTCTGTGCTTCCCATGAGCACACTGATCTGTCCGTCCCGGCATTTCTGGAACAGCGCAGCCTTATCCTCGGGTTTGGGGTAGTCATGAACGAAAGCGATCTTCTCCGCGGGCATGCCGCCGGCGATCAGTTCGTCTCGGATCGCCGCGTACATATTCCAGCGCCCGTCCTTCGTCGGCACAGACCGGTCACAGAACACGATCTGCAAGCCGCCTCGCTCACTGGATTCCTCTCCGAACTGGTCGCGGTACACGGTGTCGCTGCTCGCGTCCCACTCGGCGAGGACGCGCGCGGCGACCTCCCTGGCCCGCCCACCCTCGGCCGGAGCCGCGAGGCCAGCTGCGCGGGGGTCGAGGGAGACGTTGCGGCCGTCGTTGGCGATCTTGAGTGAGTTGTCCAGGTCCATCCGCTTCGGGTCGATCGTGTCAGCCCGGTACCCCAGGTCTTGAATGAAGTCTTTGACCTCCTGGCTCGGCTCGAAGTCGACCACGATGTTGCCGCCCGTACGTTTGACGGGAAGCTCTACAGGCACCTGGTCTCGGGTGACGGCATCGGTGAACTGAGACACCATGCCGACGAGGTCTCCGACGTTGGCGAACTGCCCCACGCGGGTCACTGAGCGCAACTTGGTGCCGGAAGCGTTGAGTTCGACGGACTCCGTCGTGTCGGTGAAGTTCTGTCCCCAGGCGTTGATGCCCGCCACCCCTGCGTGATCGAGCAGATCAGGACGCAGATATGTCTGCATCACCCAGAGCTCGGCCAAAGAGTTGGCGACCGGGGTCCCGGTGGCGAACGTACAAACTCGTTCGACATAGGCATCTGCTGGCGTACCGGCGTCGAGCGCCTCCTGCCGCTTGCGGGCGCGCAGGTAGTCGAGCTTGAGCTTGAGGTCCATTGCCTGATCGGAGCCAGGGTGGCTCAGTTCCTGGACCCCGGACGTTCGGCCGAGATTTTTGTAGAGGTGGGCCTCGTCGATCAGAAGATAGTCGGCACCACTGCTCTCGAACGTGATTCCTGGGTCCTTGCGGGCCTCAGCCAGGGCCTTCTCGAGCCGCTGGCGGTTCTTGGTCATGGCAGATTCGATCCGCTTGATCGTGGCTGAGCTACCACCGTTCTGGCCGACTTCGAGCAGCGACTGCTCCAACTCCTGCTGCTGACGCTCAATAAAGGTCGCCCGCGTCTGCGGCGAGGTTTTCATACGGGTGAATGCCGACAGCGGGACGATGACGAGGTCCCAATCCTGGGCTGCGGATTGGGCGATGAGCTTTTGCCGGTCATCGCGAGTCGTGCGGCCGGCCCCGGAGAGCACGTTCGCCGCCGGATACCACTGCTTGGCCTCCCGTGAAATCTGATCGCAGATGTGGTTAGGAACGACCAACCAGGGCTGCCGGACCAAGCCAAGGCGCTTGAGTTCCATCGCACCCATGAGCATGGTGCCGGTCTTGCCCGCACCCACGACGTGATTGAGCAACACGGTCGGCTCATTGACGATGCGCTCGACGGCGTTGCGCTGGTACGCGTAGGGGGAGAAGGTGGTTCCCAACCCTGGAAACGATCGCCGTGAGCCGTCGTACGTGGGAGCCACGGTCGCATTGAAGCGCCAGTTGTACTCGGTCAGAAGCCGCTCTCGACGCTCGGGGTCTCCGTGCAGCGCCCACTCCGCGAACACCTCTTGCAGGCGCTCTGCGCGCTGTTTAGCGGCCCTCGTCGCGCCAGCGTGGACGTCTCCGCCCCCGGGGAACGCTTCTTTGTACTCCTTCGAGCGATTGACCGTGATCGGCTTGGAGTTCATCAGGCATTCCAAGACCTGCCAATGGTCGAACGTGCCAGATCGGTCGCGGCCGAGGGACACGCCCTGGTTGTCCAACCCCTGTTCTGCTTGAGTGCCGGTGAAGTTGTAGCCGCTGGTGGAGTAGCTACCACGTTGGGGCACCAGACCGTAGGCCAGCGCGTCGCCCTTGTAGCCGCTGTAGTGGCTGTTTCCCTCGATCTGCCACTCGTTGTTGACGTAGGTGACGGTGACGGCGCTCTTGTCGATCTGGAAGGTGTCTGCGATGAACTGCTCGTAGTCCTCCGGCGTGACCCATGTGACGCCCAATCGTGCCCTGATGCCCTCCTCGATGCGCGCGGGCAGAACCTCGCGTAGCGAGGTGACGTTCGCGCGGTAGCGGTCGTCTGTCTCTGCGGCGGCCTCGGCTTCGGCCAGCTTCGCCCGCACGTTGCCCGACAGGTAGCGAGTGCTCGGAATCCACGTGGTGGGGTCCTCGGTGGACCGGAACGCGAGGGCCTCGTCCTGGAGCTGGGTCTCGACCTCGTCGGGTTGCGCGTCGAGCAGCTGAGCGATGCGCGCGACGTTGACCGTGGCGCTCTCGTCCATGCACAGCGCGAGGGCGTCGTGGATGGTATCTGCGTGCTCGGCCGGCCGAGCCGGTTCGAGCACGTCGGTGGTGAACACCGCCGCTTTGCGCGCGATCATGCGCTGCTCGTCGAATGACTCGAGGGACAGGATCGCTTGATAGTGGGGGTCGTTGCGGATCGCGCCGGCCAGATGGGGTGCCCGCTTCGTGCGTGATCCGGTCGGCTCCCACGCCTCGTCGTCCAAGCGGGCGATCACCTCGTCGGGAACGTCGGCCCGTTCCTCGGCGTCGTAAGCCCGGCCCTCGGTTCTGATCCACTCCGTCACGGCTTCGTCCAGCCGTTTGTCGTGCTGGTCCTGGGTGACGGCCCTGGGCTCCTGCCACGTGAAGCGATTCAAGAAGCCGTAGCGCTCGACGTACCGGTCGTAGCGCTCGTTGAGGGCGACCCGGAGGGCGTCCTTGGTCGTAGCGTCTCCGCCGACGCGCTGGATATCGATCAGCGCAAGGAAGTTGTCGCGCAGCTCCAGCATGGCTCGCCACTCGGCGGTGCGGCTCTTGGCACACCCGCTGTCAGACCACCCGGTGCCGTCGAAGCGCTCGATGAGGTCGAGGTCGCTGTTGTAGCGCAGCGTGTCGACGGCGACCTCCTCCCGCCGCTCGACCGGAGTCACCAGGCCGCGCTCATCGAGCAGCGTTGAGGCGTAGTTGACGGAGTCCCTCTGTGCGGTGAGGCCGTAGCCATCGAGGACGGCGGCGTCCACGATGGGGCCGAGCGCGTCCGCGATCTGTCGATGTAGCGGCTGGTCGGTGCTGGCTAGTACGCGCAACTCATTGTTGCCGTACATGCCGTGTCCGACCGTCAGCTCGCCAAGGACATTCTGCGGGCGGTCGAGGAAGTAGTCGTTGACGCGGACCGTGGTCGGCGGCGCGTATCCGTCGGCCGTGTCTATCTCGATCTGCACGTCAGAGGTGCGGACGAAATGCCGCGTGGCCTCGGTGGGTTCCTGGCCCTCCTCGCGGACACGGAATAGCAGGAGGTCCGTGACGACCTCGGTACCGGCCACGCGGCGGAACGCGCCGCTAGGCAGGCGGACCGCGCCGACGAGGTCGGCGCGGTCAGCCATTGCCTGACGGGCATCCGACCGCGCCTGGTCGGCGGTGTAGCGACTCGTGAGCAGGCCGACGTATCCACCTGGAGCCGTGAGGTCCAGCGACTTGAGGATGAAGTGGTTGTGGATCGAGTGCTGACCGGGATTGTGCGCGTCATCCCAGAGCTTGATGTCTCCGAACGGCACGTTGCCGACCGTTGCGACGAACGCATTGTCAGGCACGGCCGTGTCCGCGAAAGACTCGTTCCGCACCTGCGCGCTCGGGTAGAGCGAGGCAGCGATGCGCGCAGAGAGGGTGTCGAGCTCGACACCGACCATCTGCGCATCGGCTGGCGCGTGGCCGAGAAAGGTGCCGCTTCCTGATCCGGGTTCGAGAACGAGTCCGCCCTGGAACCCTGCCCGGCGCAGCAGGCTCCACGTTTCGGCAACGACGGCGGGGTCGGTGTAGTGCGCGTTGAGGATGGTGTGCCGGGCACGATTCCACTCCGTCGAGGTGAGCAGGCTCTCCAGCTCGGCCCGCTCGTCGGCAAAATCCTCTCGTCGCGGATCGAACACCTCGGGCACGGCACCCCACCCGGACCACCGGGCAAGCACGTCCTGTTCCTCGGGCGTGGCGTAGCGATCTTCCAACTCGAGGACGCGCAGCAACTTGATCGCCTCGATGTTGGCCGCTGCGCGAGCGTGCTTGCCCGAGGGCACAAGTACCTCACGGCTCGGGGGGAAGTCGACAGGTTCTGGACGCGGGTCGGCGGTGACGTCGTCATCGACGCCGGCCCCGCCCGCCCCGACGGTCACCAACTCCGCCGCATCCGGCACGGGCACGGACTGGCGATCCCGTGCGGGGTCGGGGAGAGGCTCTGCGTGCACGTTGAGCGTGGCCGGATCGACCGGTGCGGCTCCAGTCTCGTCAAAGACGAGGTCTAGCTGCTCAGGTTCATCCTTCTGTACTCGGACAGGACGCTTTCGCTGTGGGCCACTGCCGCGGCGACGAGGTCCGTGAACTGTGCTTTGAGGGGGTCGTCCGGCGTCTCCGGGATCGGCTGTGAGTCCTCGTAGCGTGTCTGCATCAAATAGGCCGCCATCACCCGGAAGCGGATCGTCTGCTCCGGCCAGACCTCGTCGGTCAACGCGTCGATCTCCGGCGTCGGGTCGTCCAGCAGGTCGGTGTGGTCCTTCCAGCGGTCCGGGCTGTCCCTCCAGTTCTGGTCCGCGAAGGTCTCCTCGTCCTCTTCCATCGCCGCGAGCTCCGTCGCCTCGCCCAGCTCCTGGTGCAGGATCAGTTCCTCCGCCTGCGCCCTGGCTCGGTTGCCGATCTGCACCGTCTCCAAGAACGGCGGAAGGTGACCCTGGTTCGCTTCCCGGAACTGCGCGATCCCCTGGTCCCGCAACGTCTGCGCGAGGTCCCCGATCAGCTCGTCCAGCCTCTCCGCCTCGGCCGCGATCGCCTCCGCCCGCGCCGCCGGGGTCGGGAACTGGTCCTTGCGCGTCAGGTCCCACGCGGCCTCGACCGCCCGGCGCGTCATTTCCGACATGGCCCTCTCCTTGGTCATCGCGGGCGTCGAAGCTGAACAGGTCCTCTTGGTCTGACAACTCCGCCTCCAAGCTCGTCTACGGGGTGGCCTCAGCCTACGGCCCCGAAAATCCGCGTTGGGGTTGTTGCCGTGCACTGGTCGTCGTTCGCTCCTGGGCACTATCTCCACCCTTCCCTCGTGTACTTCGTCGGCGCCCGGCGCGGGCCTGCGCCCGGACGCCGTCGATCTTCCTCGCCGCCTCGCCGTGATCGGCGTTGCGAGGCGGTGAGTGCCGCCGCCCTGGGGACGACCGTCGGGGCATGTGAAAAAGTCCCCTGACTCTCGCTTGGCGAGAGGCAGGGGACTCGGTTTCTAACGCTCAGAGGAAGCGCAGCACCCCGCGCACGAGGGGCACGATCGCGTCGTCCAGCGCGTCGGCCTTGCTGTAGTCGCCGGTTTCCTCGGCCTGCTCGGTGGCCGCAGCAAGGGCCTGCATGGCATCGCGCAGCTCCTTCACGGCGGCGCGCTTGTACTCCTCACGTTCCTGCTTGATCCGCTCGTCCGCCTTGCGGCCAGCCTCCAGCCAGTAGTGCGCTTTCGCATCCGCGGGGCTGGTGCGCTCGCAGGACAGAATCTCCCGCTCCTCGCAGGCGAGGTACGCGGCGTCGAGGTCCTCGACGTTGTCAGCGACCCAGTCGCCCTGGTCCTCGGCGTCGAGGTCGTCCCAGTCCTCGGGCAGTTCGACCAGCTCGGAGTAGCGGACCGTCTCAGTCCAGGTCACGCGGTGCAGAGTCGTCATGGTGGTGGTCCTTTCTGGTGTGGGGTGTGCCGGTCCTTCCGGGCACGCTTTCAGTCTACACGCATCATGCATGTATGGTGGGTGGATGATGCATGTAGCTAGTTAGAAGCCTCTCACCTGCGGATTCGGCGCTCACTGCTCGGCCGCCGTTGGCATGGCTCCCCTTTCCCTGATACCGGCCCGATTGGTGCGCAGCGGACGGTGTCAAGAGAGGGAAACCCGGCCGGACTCGGAGAATCTGCGGCGAAGTAAGCGAGCTTGCGAGCGCGTCGCAGATTGTTCGTGGCCGGCCGGGCGGCGGCGCAGCCGGCGCCGACCTTGACTCCGGGAGTGGAGCACCAAGACTGGCAGGGGCAGGGAAAGGGGCTACCCACCTCGCGCTCTACTCGACTGGCATGGCCTCAGAGCGAATGCTGATGCCGAGGTTGCGTGCCTTGGCTCCGCTGATGACGGGGTGGGTCGTGCCGTGGGAGTCGGTGTAGGTGGTGGCGGTGAGGTCGTGCTCGTCTGCGTCGATGAGGACGTCGTCGCCCACCTGGAGGCTGGCGTGGGCGTTCTCCGCGAGCTGCTTGCGCAGCTCGACGTCGTAGACGATCTGCCCGGTGAAAGTGCGCGCCTGCGGGTTGTACGCCCGGTGCAGCACCTTGATGGTCAGAACTGAGGCGCCAGACTTGAGCTGGTTGAGGGTGCCGATAGCGATGACGTTGCCGTCGATGACCATGGTGGTGGTCCTTTCTGGTGTGGGGTGAACGCAGTGTCGTGGATCAGACTAGCCGATGCCGTAGCGCGTGCACACGGTCTTGATGTGGTCGGGGGCGAGTCCACACCAGCGCAGTTCGGGGGTGACCACGACCGGCAGGGCGGTGGCCCACCCCTCGTCGGTGAGACCATCGAGGGCGTCGGCGTCCTGATCGAGGTCGACGTAGAGGAAGGGAACGCCAGCCGTTTCGAGCTTGGACTTGGTCAGCCGGCATGGCTGGCAGCTAGGGCGGCCGTAGAGGACAACCTGCGGGTCTGTCATATGGCCTCCCGATTCCGAGTTCGTCCTCGTAGCCTAGTGAGGTGTCTATCATCGGCCGCCTGCTTCGACCATCGCGCACCCCTGTGGACGCGGTGGTCGACAGCGTGATGGCGGCGATGCCGACCTCCTGCGACGGCGCGGGTGTGAGTGCCGTGGTCGCCGCCGGCCGCGAGGTCTGCGGCGAGGAAGTCCGGGTCGAGATGCGCAGTCAGCCACCCGGCCGGTACGGGATGTGCGCTAGGACGCCGGACGGGCATATCATCTACGTCGATCCCGACCTGCCCGGCGACCTGCGAGAGCACACAGTGCTGCACGAGCTCGGACATGTTCTGCTCGGACACCATGACACCGCACATTCGGCCCACGACGACCGGCTGCTCTCTCTCCTGATGGGTGGCGACGCGCAGCAGACGTGTGTGGTCCCGCATTTTCGGGAGTGGGCGCAGCGGGAGGCCGACGCCGAACGCTTCGCGGCGACCGTGAGCCGCCGACTTCGCCGCGGAATGACGACGCAGCGGCAGAGTCGCCTCGATGAGGCCTTCGGGTGACGATCGCCTTCCTCCTTGCGCTGGAGGTCGTTGTCGCCACATGGCTGGCCACCCGAGTACTCCGGAACCAGGTGCAGCCGAGCCCCACATTGCGGGCGGCGATTCTGACCGCCGCCTCGCTCCTGGCAGCAATGCTCGCGGTTACAGAGCCGGTTGAGGTGATCCTGCGCGGACCGGGCGCGGCGACAGTGTGGGCACCGACCATGCTGAAGCACGTGGGCCTGCTCGGATGCGGTGTCGGGGTGCTCCTGATGGGCCTGGCGCAGCGGCCGTCGCACCGGGCGCGGACTGAGTTTGTGGTGTGGGTGTGGTTCGCGTCCTCGGCGGTGGCCGTGACCACGCTGCATGTTCTCGCCGGTGGATCAGGGAAGCGCACGAGCGTGGAGTACGTCGAGTGGTCCCACTCGCAGCCACTGCTCGTCGTGGCGATGCTGGTGGCGTACATTGGCGGCCTCGTTGCGAGCCTCGGGTTCTTCGTGGTGATCTGGCCGCTCCGAATCAGCTCGCCGGCTGAACGCGGTGTGGCGATCATGGCAGTCGGCGCCGGCTTCGCCGCGGGGTGGTGCGTAGCCCGAGTCGAGTATCTGCGGCAGGCAGTGTGGACAAGCGACCCGCCCGCCGGAGCAGACTTCGTCATCACGCAGCTGCTCTCGCTGGCGTCCATCGTGCTGCTGACGGCCGGACTCGTGTGGTCGACGGCAGAGGCGGACGTGAGGGCCTGGCGCAGTTGGAGGCGGTTTCGGCGGCTACACGCCCGGACCCTCGCGGCGGTGCCAGCCGTGCGCCGTTCCTCGGACTTCCGTCTCGGCTTCGACTCGTGGGTCGCTGACCGAGCCGTCGAGGTCCTGGACGCCTTGCACCAGATAGTCCGGCTCACCGGTCCCGAGACGGGTTTCCCGCCCGCACCGGACCACGTGGGCCGAGCCGAAGTCACCACCGTCGTAGCTCAAATGGGCAGGTCCTATGACCGAGGGGAGTCACGGTGAAACTCGAGAAAGTCCTGACAGAGGCATTCGCCCCCTGGGTCGTCCTCACGGTGGGATCGACCCAGCTTGGCGCCCTCGTCCGCTCGCCCCGGTGGGGTGTGGTGACGGGGATCGGCTTAGGAGCCCTGCCGCAGGCAGCCATTGCACTGCGTGTGCGCCGACGCTCGCTGTCGGATCACCACGTCACACGCCGAGAGGATCGCCCTCTGGTCATCGCTGGCATCGCGGTCTCCGTCGCCTCCCTGATCGCCGCCCAGCAACGGCTCGGAGCGCCGGCGGAACTGCGCCGGCTAAGCCGAGCGGCTTTGATTTCACTGGGCCTGGCGGGAACGGCGACTCTGCGCGTGAAGGTCAGTTTCCACACAGCAGTGCTAACCGGCATGGTGGCCGTATTCGCCAGGGAGGTCTCACCCCGGTGCTGGTGGGGCGTCGCGCTTGTCCCGCCGGTGGCGTGGGCACGAGTGCGGATCAGCCATCACACGCCGACCGAGACCGTGCTCGGCGCCGTGATCGGCGGGCTCGGAGGATACTGGGGCGGCGGCCGTTAGTCGTCGAGGCCAGCCCTGCGACGTTCTTCTTCAACGACCTCCGTAATGCGGGCGATCGCGTCCTCCGGAAGGTCCACCGCCCGTGCGGACATCGCAAGGAAGTCACTGCGCTGACGTTCCTGAATCACCGCGATGTACTCGTTGGTGCGGTGGTAGGCGGCATCGTCACGGAAGTACGCGGGATCGACGCCGAAGAACTGCGCCAGGTAGCCGATGACTCGTTCCGAGGGCCGCCGCCCCACGCCCCGGATCAGCTCCGATAGGTACTGCTGCGAAATCTCGCCGCCGAGTTCCTTGACTCCGGCCACGACCTCTTTCTGGAGAAAGGGTCCGCGATCCGGAGGGTGAACCGTAGACATGAGGGTGCTCAAACGGTCAGCGAAGGAGTAGCCGTCAGGCATCTGCGCTCCTTCCTTGTGGCATGGGTGGTGGGAGTAGTCTACTAGCCCCCGTCCGCTGTTGACGCGTCAAGTGCACCGGTCCGGCGCGTCTGGAGCGCGCGGCCGGCGGCGTGTGGTGCCGGAAGGCCGGCTCCCGCGGTGGGTGCGCGCACCGCGCGGGTTGGGCGTCGGGGTGGTGGAGGCGTGCAGTGAGCGCCCGGAGACCGGAGCGCGCGCGGTGGGACTCGGCGCGAGATTCGGCGTGCCAGCAGGCGCGCTCCGCGTGAATCCGAGCCGCCAGCTCGCGAGCCCGGGAGAGCGCACCTGTGTGCTCGGCAGCGGCATCGAGAGTGCCGGCGGGGTCCAGCGACCAGCGCCGCCCGCGACCAGTGCCGGTGGCCGTGGCCAGGCCGAGGTCGCAGAGGCGGTGGAGGAGCCTCAGGGCACCGTGGGAGCGGTCCCCGCGGGGCAGGTGGAGCGCGGAGCAGACCTCGGAGGTGGAGAGAGGGTGGGGGGAGTGACGCAGGAGGTCCCACAGGCGGCGGGCGGTGTGCCCGAGGGTGCCCCAGAGGGGGTGACGGAGGGAGGGCCCAGAGGGGGGGCTTGTGACGTCATGGGCAGAATCCCCCGGGGAAGCAGCCGGTGGCACCCTCAGGGAGTAGCGGGTGGCCTCTCGGGGAGCGTCCGGGTTCCACGGAGTCGAGACGGTGAGCAACCCCGCCGTGACCAGGGCGCGGAGGCGGTCCGCAGCGACTCCGTCGGATAGGTGGAGCGCGAGCTGGATGTCACGGCGGGCTATCGCGCGATCAGTGACGCCACGCCCATCGTCAACGCGGTCGATCACCACCGCGGCGACGGCCTGGAGGTCAGCGTCGGCCCACCCGGCGATCGCCTCGCGGGCGGAGGCGATCAGTTGCAGAGTCGCGGCGGGGGCCTCGGGTCGGTAGGACCGGGCTCGCTCAGCGATCGTGTTCCAGTGCCGGCGGCACGCGGACCAGTCACTGGTCCGGCTCGTCTCGTCGCGTTGACGGAACTTGTCGAACGCCCGGCACCGCCGGTACCACCACAAAGCTGCGGTGGCGGACCTAACGCCGTGCTGCCACAGCACCCACGCGGCGGCGGTGGCGGCGGCCGAGCGGTCGGGCGTTCCAGTGTCGTTCAGGGTCGCCCAGTCCTCGATGGACAGAGCTTTTCGAGGACGCCAGGCGCGAGGAGCCTCGGTGACGAGCTGGGGGCGTGCGTCGAGCGCTAGAGGGAGGACGGCTGGCCGGTGTCGGCGGGTCGCCTTGCTCTTGGACCGCTGAGCGGGTCGCTGTGATCGTGCGACTGGCGTGGGGGGAAGGACGTTGCGGGCGCGGGCGAGGACGTTCCCGGCCGAGACGTGGTGCTCGGTCTCGGGGTCGATGAGACGGGCATGGTGGCCGCCGGGCTTAAGACTCGCGCTGCCGGGCAGACGGATGGACTTATCGGTCCGGTCGTCGAGGGCACCGGCGGGTAGCTCGTGGCGGTCCGCGAGGGCACGCGCGACGCGACACAGCTCGTCGCGCCCGTGGCGGCTCGCGGGCGCCAACCACAGGTGAGCGCAATCGGGTCGCCCGGAGGCGACGCAGGCGAGGACCGTTGAACTGGTGTCCTCGGCCGCCCGCATGAGGTCGGGCAAGACGAGGGAAGCGCACCCGTCGAGGTCGAAAGCCAGGACCTCCGGGCGGGGGCGCACGACGACTGCCCACGCCGCCTCGCCGGTATGGAGCTGAGCCTTGAGGGCCAGCTCACGGGCGGTTCCACTGCCGACTTTGATCGCCCGGTTGGCCTGGCCCGTAGGGGCGAGCGCCCAGGCGCGCACGGTGTTGTCGGCCAGGAGCTCGGCTAGGCCGGCGAGGTCGTCCGGGGTGGACGAGGTGATCTGTGGAGGGCGAGACGCGCCCGTGGCGTCGGTGATAGACACCGCAAACGGGTGTGCGCTACCCTCAGAACAGCTTCGCAAAGCGGTCCCTTCGTAGAAGGGGCACCAAACGCCGGTGTACGAGCTGCAACTCGTTCCGGTCACACTCTCAGAAATCGCCTCTCGGATTGCCCCCCGAGGGGCGATTCCTTTTGAGCGGGTGCCCTATGCGGTTGTCAACGGCGACCTCAGATCAGGTCGCGTCGTACAGCGCGTGTGCGCCTCCTTGTGCAGTAGGGGACAGGGTCAACCGGCACGGTCGAGCAGATCGAGCGTGCCGGGAGCTTCTCGCTCTCGCCGCTGGTATTCGGCAAGACCGTAGGCGACGACGTCTTGGAGAACCTCCCACCGCTTGCGCCCAGAGCGCAGGAACACTGCCTGGAACTCCGCGACGAGGTCTTTGTCAATCTCGGCATTGAGCTGCTGCCGGTGTTCTCGG
This sequence comes from Dietzia sp. 179-F 9C3 NHS, assembly GCF_045369825.1. Taxonomy (NCBI): domain Bacteria; kingdom Bacillati; phylum Actinomycetota; class Actinomycetes; order Mycobacteriales; family Dietziaceae; genus Dietzia; species Dietzia sp. 179-F 9C3 NHS. The sequence goes on along the minus strand of NZ_JBIQES010000016.1, from coordinate 17,729 downwards.
CGTCCAGCGCGGCGGGGAGTCGTCATACGGTAGTACTAGCACGTTTGTAATTCGATTCGCCAGATTTCCTGGCGGCGCGGCGTGTCGGAATATATCGCGACATTAGGCCAGTCGCGCCGCAGCGTGACGTTGCCGGTCCCGCCGGCTGCGCTTCCATGCTGCGAGAACGCGCTCTTCGGGCACGCCATAGGCCCTGGCCAAGCCCTGGCACAGCTCCGGCTTGGGGACCGACACGCCGCGCTCCATCTTGGACAGCTGCGGCTGACGCAATCCCGCCGCTTCGGCCGCCGCCGCCTGGAGCAGCCCGGCGTGGATACGCAGGTCCGCGAGCCGCTCCTGCGCCTCGTCGATGAGCGTTAGGTCAGCCGGACGCAGCCGAAGCGCCCGGGCGAGCGCAAGCAGGACCGGTGGCTCGGGCACGCGGCGCGACGCGAGCCAGCCGTGAACGGCGCTGGTCGAGGTCCCAAGGTGGACGGCGAGGTCCTCCGCGGTCACAGCTCGCCTCGACATGGCGGAGCGGAGCGCGGTGGGGCTGATTTGCCCCGCGCGGCGAGGCATTGGCCCTCCTCGATCGGCGGTGTTCGTCAACCAAGTCTGACCATTAGAGCCCTGAAAAGTTCCCACTAGCGGACTATAGCGCGACGATATAGAGTGAGAGACAAGGGCCGAGTTCTCCGGCCGAGGGGGATAGTCCCCCTCCGGGGACTGACTGGACTGTACGGTACCAGTACCGCTACCAGTACGCGGGTTGAGGCGATGAGGACCGAACGAAAGGTGAGGCTGTGTCGAAGAAGTGGACTTCCCTGCGCCCCGAGCTCCGCGGGGGCTTCGTTGGCGTGCTCGCCTCCCTTGCCGTGTTCGGCGGCCTCGCGGTGGCGACAGCCGGGCAGGCGGGAATCTCAGAGTCAAAGTCGCCGGCGGCGCCTCGGACCAGCCAGGCTGGCGTGAGCGCCGCCAAGGCTGCCCCCGCGTCCCGTCCCACGGCGTCGGCTCCCGCTGCCCGTCCAGCGGCCGAACCGGCGACCGTTCGGACGGTTGCCACCAAGCCGCAGGCGGGTGTCTCCGAGGCGAAGAAGCCCGAGCGCGAGTCCGTAGACCGTGAGGTCAAGAAGGACAGCGACGCCGATGATCGGCGGGACCTTGCGTCTGTCGCTCCGGTGCAGCCCGCGCCAGCCCAGTCCGCACCCGCGCCGGTGCAGTCAGCTCCGGTGCAGCAGGCACCCGCTCCGGCGCCGGTCCGCCAGGCGCCGTCCTACCCGGTGCAGAAGCAGGCACCGGCCCCAGTCCGGCAGGCCCCCGCGCCTGCCCCGGCCCCGGCACCCGCCCCTGTGGCACCCGCCCCGGCCCCGCAGGGGATCACGATCGACCTGGGTGGCCGCGGCGCGGTCGTCCCGCAGGCTCCGATCGCCCCGAAGCAACTCCGAATCGGCTGACCATCTCCTGCGTCAGCAGCACCCCATCGAAAGAGAAAGAGGACACATCATGCTTGCAGCAGCAACGGCCATCTCCGGCCTGATCATCTCCGCCCTGGCCGGGCTGGGCCCCGTGGCCGCGCCCGTCATCGCCGCGGCCACGGCTGCCGGTCCCGTGGCCACGGCGGGTACGGCGATCGCCGGCCTGGCGGGCACCGGCAGTGCCGCCGGCGGCGCGGCTTCCCTCGGTGCGGGTGCAGGGGCCGTGAACGCCAATCCGCACGCTGCGCTGGGCGTGCAGAACGGCATCAACGACGCGATCAACCAGGCCAAGGACAACGCCGCCGGGTCGATCAACGGCCTTAACCTCCCCGGCGTGCCCCCGATTCACTTCAACTGACCGATCAGCACTCGGCCCCGTCAGAGGAGGGACGTCATGAGCACCACCAATGACGATGACCAGCTCAGTTGGTTCTCTGGCGGGGCCTCGTCAGATTCTGGGCAGCCTCCGCCGGCGCGCCGCCTCGAGGCGGTACCCCCCAGCGAGCCGCAGGCGGAGGGGCCGGGCTGGTTCGACGGAGAACCCGCCAGCTCGGCTCGGGAGCCCCATGCCTCCGCCGCCGACTCCCGCGCAGAGTCGAAGAAGAATCCCTCCGGCAACGGCGGCGCGAAGGTGCTGTTCGCGGTAACCGTCGGGGCTGTCCTGCTGGTCCTGGGGGTAGTCGCGTTCGCCCTGGCGAGTCTGCTGGGCGGCGACCCGGAGCCGACCGGACCCCTTGTCGTTCCGGAAGCCGAGTCGGCGGCGCCTGCCCCGGACTCGAACAACCCAGCTCCCGCCGTCGCCCCGGCCGTGACTACGGCCAGATGCGAGTCGACGGAGTCACCCACTGTCACCACAGGGGACGGGAGCGGCAACACCGACAGTGTCGCCGGGGTTGTGCTGGCATTCCAGCACAACTACTACGTCACCCGTGACGCCGAGAAAATCGGTGAACTGCTGTCGAAAGACTCCGACATCACCGACCTCGACGCGCTTCAAGAAGGAATCGACTCGGTCCCGGAGGGCACCACGCACTGCCTGCGGATCGTCTCCGACGGGGAAGGCGAAGCCGCCGTCGAGCTGACCGAGACCACCCCTGACGACAAAGAGACCGTCTACAAGCAGCACGTGTCCACGACCCGCGAGGCCGGCGAGGTGCGGATTGTGACGATCGAGGACCGGTCCTGATGCCGAGCCGCCTTGAGTCTATCCCGGCCGCTGCCTCGTCGGCGCGGTCACTGAACGAAGGATCGCCCATGCGAAGGTTCCCAGCTCGTGTTGTCTCCGTCTCCGCCGCGGCCTCCGTCGTAGCTCTCCTTCAAGCCGGGGCGGTGCACGCACAGACTGCGGTCACGCCGACTGCCGCCCCGACGCCCACCTCGACGCCGCTGACGTCGACGGTAGAGGTCCCGACCTCGACGGCAATGACCTCCGATCAACTCACCACCTCGGTTACCCTGCCGGACTCGGCTGAGGGGACCTGCCCGGTGGTGACCCTGATTGCCGTGAACGGAACTGGCGAAGCGGGGCGGAATGATTCGACCACCGCGGACACGGGGTGGATGGCTCAGATCGCTCGGCCCGCGGTCCAGACCGCGAACGCCGACGGGGAGAACCGGCTGTCCCGCCTGTACGTGCCATACCCGGCATCGTTTGGCGGGATGACGCCCGACCAGGAAAAGGAAACCTACGCGGAATCCATGACGGTCGGCGTCGAGAACGGCACGAAGCTGATCGAGGAAACCGTCAAGCGGTGTCCCGAGACGAAGATCTTCGTCTCGGGCTACAGCCAGGGCGCCCAGGTCGCCTCTGCGATCACCCGCGACATTGGGTCCGGAACCGGCCCGGTCGAGCCGGACAACTTCGCCGGCGCGGCCCTGATGAGTGATCCGACCCGCGCCGCGGGGAGCCCGGTGTTCCCCGGTGACGCCTCTCGAACGACCCCCGGTGCCGTCCCCGGCACCGAGGGCACCGCGGTCTCTGCGGTCGATGCCGCTGGTGCGGCTCCGGTGGCCCCCGGAGGCGGCATCGCCCCGAACACAGCCGCCGCTGACTTCGGTGAGGTCTCCGACCGAGTGGCGTCGTTCTGTGTCCCCGGCGATTTGGCCTGTGACACCGCCGAGGATGCCGACCTGCTCAAGCTGGTGGCGAACGTCGCGGGCCAGTCCAGGGTGGAGCCGGGTCAGCTCGCCTCTGATCCAGTGCGCGCCCTGGCGGACGTTGCGACGGTCACGGGCCAGTCGGTGCTCTTCACCGGCCTGGAGACCATCAAGGAGGACATCAACTTCTCGGCCGAGGAAGGGTTCACGATCGCTCCGGCGACCCGTGAGACCACAACCCTCGCGCGTATGGCCAAGTACTCTGATCCCACCCAGCGGCCCGAACCCGGTTCCGAGCTCGACGCCGTGGTCGAAGCCGGGATGCACCTGGCGGGCATGGCGCTCGGTGCCACGATCACCGTCGCACGGGACGTTCTGACCCCCACCAACATCGCAGAGATTCTCGCGGCGGGTGTGGCGAACCCGGCCGCCGGAGCTGCGGTCCTGGCGGGCAAGCTGGCGCTGTCGGCCACACAGCTCATCACCCCCGCAACTATCAACTCCGGGATGCGCCGCGTAGCCACCGAGATCGAGCAGACCATCGAGGGCAACGACGACCTTGTCAAGCTCGCCGCCGACGTGGAGACCTGGCAGGCGATCGGCGGCGCGCACGGGGCGTACAACCAGACGCCGTTTTCCAACTCGGGTGCGACTCCCGCAACGATCGCCAAGCAGTGGAGCGTTGCCGCAGCGAACGACGTGGCCGCCTCGCGCGGCCTGCCGGTCACCGAGGGCGGCGGCGGCCTCGACTCCCGCGACCGGATCGAGCAGATCAAGGCTGGGGTCCCCGAGTCAGCAGTGCCCGTGGCTAGGGGCACGCACACGGCTGATGCGACTGCCCTCCAGGCCGCCCTGGAGCAGGTCGCCTAACCCGAAAGGTGTGGGGCTTCGGCCTCCACCCACCCCGTGCTCAAACGATGACGATGACGGAAGGCGAGAGCATGACCAGCGCACGAGCAGTCGACCCGGACGATGTGTCCGGCGAGGAGACCGCGTCGGTGCCGCCGTCCTGGATTTCTGCACCGACGGAGGCTGAGCGCGCACCGGTATGGGAGGACCGCATCCCCCGACGAGCAGGGGAGCCGGTGCCAGCCATGTGGCTCCTGGGCGCGCACGGCGGGGCAGGAGTGTCCACGCTGGAGGCCGTCTGGGCGCCGGCGGGGGACAGCCGCCGGGGCTGGCCCGCCGCCGAGCGTGCGCCCTTCGTCGTCGTCGTGGCCCGGATGCATCAGACGGGCCTGGACGCCGCGCACCGCTTGGTGATGCAGCACAAGGCCGGTGCCGCCGGTGCTTGCTCCCTGCTCGGCCTGGTGACGGTCGCCGCAGCTCCAGGAAAGCCCGACGTGTCGTTGACCCGGCGCCGCGAGCTCGTCGCGTCGGCCGCAGGCGCCGACTGGCATATCGGCTGGGTGCCGGAACTGCTGGCCACGGAGCCGGGGTCACTGGCGATCTGGATGCCCGGATACACAGCACCCGAGGCTCGCCGGTTCTCACGACCCCCCTCCGCAACGGAAGCCGTGCCCACCGACTTCGTCCGGGCGGCCGAGGGTGTCTTCGACGCCGCTCGGGCCGCCTGGCAGTCGAGCTGACCACCCCATACTCCACACCGATCCCCACCGCACAGAAGAAGGGACAGCAACCATGCTGGACACCATCATCACCACCGCCCCGGAGGTTCACGAGCAAGTTCTCGCCGTGGGCGAGAACCTGGCCCCGCAGGCCCCGCCCGGCGCAGACGGCAAGGTCAACACCGCCCTGGCCTACTTCATGTGGGGCTGCATCGCTATCGGAATCATGGGCGTCATGGGCGCCGGCGCGTGGTTCGTCGTGGCCCGCCGTGCCGGCAACGCCGAGGAGGTCCAGGGCACGATCGCTCGCATCGTGGGCGGTTGCCTGCTCATCATCCTCGCCGGCCCGGTCGTCAACGCCCTGGTCTCCTAGGGCAGCTCCCGATGCTCATCGAGGCCGCCGCGCTCGCCCTCGCGCAAGGACCCCCGACCGGCCCCGTGCCGATCGAGGGTGCAGCCTGGGGCGCGTTCGTCAGCGTTGCCGGCATGGTCAAGTGGGTGTGCATCGCCGTCGCCCTCGCGGGCCTGATGACCATCGGCACGCTCCTGATGGTCGACAACCGGCTCACCGACCAGTACGGACCGTCGATCCAGGCGATCCTCATCAAAGTCGTGGCGGGCGTGCTGCTGGTCGCGATCGCCGCCCAAGTCGCAGAACTGTTCGCCTCCTGATCCAGAAGGGAACCCCCGTGAAACCCTCCCGCGCCGTCCTCGCCCTCGTGGCGGGTCTAACCCTGGCAATCGCCGGGTGCGGCTCAGACGACGATGCCGGTACGACCGGCGAGGAAACGACGACGGTCGACACCGCCGCGCTCCCCGCGGAACTGGCGTACCGCACGGTCGGAGGGCTCCGGGTGCCGTCGTCGCGGGTGGACGGCCCCGCGACCACCGCTCCACCCCAGGGTTACAGCCACACGCCGCAGGGTGCCGCCCTGGCAGCGGCGAACGGTCAGGCAGCCCTGGCCACCGCTCCCGACGCCCAGTGGGCCGAGACCGTGCGGACGGTGACCGCCCCCGGCCCTGGCCGGGACGAGTTCGCCTACGCGCGGACGCTGATGACGGTGCAGGGATCGGTGGCAGAAGGGGACGCGGCGACCTTCGTCGGCTTTCGCGTGGCCGAGTACGAGCCCTCTCGAGCCGTCGTCCTGCTGGCCACCCGCACGCCGACCCGGAACGGGGCCTCACTGACTACCGCGTACCCGGTCGAGACGGCATGGCTCGCGGGGGACTGGAAGATCGTCCTGCCCCAACAGAAGGACAAGATCGACGCCGTCGAAATCTCCGACCTCGACGGCTTCACGAACTGGGAGGAGAAGCCATGACCGATTCCCAGCCTCAAGCCACGAGCAGGCGCGTCGGCGGCATCGTCATCGTGATCGTCGCGCTCTTGGTGCTCGGTGTCGTCGTGTTCACCCTCACCCGCGGTGGGGGAGAGGGCACGCCGCCTGCCTCGACCGAGGCGACGACGGAACCCGCCGCGCCGACGGGCTCTGCCGGAGACCGCAACCCGGACGCGGGAACGATCGAAACGGACGGTGTCGGCCGGCAGGTGATCGTTCCGGCGAACCGGGGCGGAGACGTCCTGTCCACGACTCCCGACGACGGGGGTACCTGCGAAAGCGTCCGCAGCCCGGCGGGTCTGCAAATCCAGCGGGTCAATATGTACCCGGTGTTGTTCTCCACGGACGCCGGGCCGACCCAGGTGGTGAACTCCACGCCCGTGGGCTACGCCTCTGGCCCTCGTGGCGCCGTCCTCGCCGGCATCAACTCCTACATGCTCATGTCGTCGGGCGGCACACCTGGCCGCGAGATGCTCATCAATCACATGGTCATTGACGAGGCGAAGCGCGAGTCCGCTCGCGCTGAGCTGAAGGAGGGCTTCAACACCGAGCCCAGCTACCAGCAGGCGGCGCTGGCCTTCCGGGTCCGCTCGTGCACAGACAAGGCCGTGGTCGTGGACTACGCCCTGCCTCAGATGGGTGACGCGCGGCAACCCTTCCCCGAACCCAAGTGGCGTGTCGTGTCGATCCTGGTGGTCAAGGACGGCGGCGAGTGGAAGATGTCCCTGCGCGGGGACACCTTCCAGGACCGCGGCCTCACCGAGAACAAGGACGGGTTCATCGAATGGGACCTGTGACCGGTATCTCCCGCTCGGTGACCAGACTGCTCGCCGCCCTCATGTTCGCCGTCCTGGCCCTGGGCCTGGCGGCGGGGCCGGCCGCGGCACAAGACGCCGGCGAGGTCCTGAACTCGAACGGGACAGAATACTCGGACCAGTACGAAGAGTGCCGTGCCGGGGGCGCAGACGACTTTGTGAGCAAGGCCGACGAGGCGATGGAAGGCTGGCTTCGTGAGAACCTAGGTGGTGCAGGCGAGAAGCTCGCCAATGCGAACGAGGCGGCAAGGTGCGGCTTTAACGCGTTCATGAACGATCCGGTCGGAGCCGCCTCGACCGCGGCCGGGGAAGCGGCCTCCGCTTTCTGGGGCGATCCCATCGGTGACTTCGTGAAGTCGCTGCTGGAGGGCAACAGCCAGGCCCTGCTGACGATCATGGCGCTGTGGCAAAAGACCCCGTTCCAGGGAGCCGACATGCAGAGCGCCGTCGCGGGCATCTTCAACCTGACCTATCAGCTCCAGTTCCTCCTGCTGGCCGTCAGTCTGATGATCGCCGGGACGCGAATGGCGGTCGCTCGGAACAAGGGGCTGGGCGACGGGTTCGAGGAAACCGGCGGTCTGATGATGCGGTTCATCCTGGCCGGGGTGGCGCTGCCCACGGTGATCGTGACGCTGCACCTCGCCACCGATGCGCTATCAAGTCAGTGGATCAAGATGGGTATCCCTGACCCGCAAGCCCAGATCGGGGCCGTGGTCACCCTCAATGAGGATTCAGGGCTCGGACCCGCGCTCGTGCTGATCCTGGTGGTGTGGGCGCTCCTGGGAGCGTTGGCGCAGTTCGTCGCGCTGGTCCTGCGCGAGGGACTGCTGATCGTTGTTGTCGGGTTGATCCCGCTGGCAGCGGCCGCGTCGGCTCTCCAAACTGGCAAGCAGGCGTTTAAGACGATGACGGGCTTCATCGTCGCGGCGCTCCTGTTCAAGCCTTTGGCCACGTTGATGTACGTGGTGGTGTTCTGGCTCGCCTCGAAGCAGGACGCCTCCTTCCTCGAGGCGATCGCCGCGATGATCCTGCTGGGTGCGGCCGGGTTCACCCTTCCGGCGCTGATGCGGGTCGTGGCCCCCGCTGTGGCCACGACCGTTGCTGGTGGCTCTGCGAGCGCACTGGGCACTGCTGCGGCGGGGGCAACCGGCGCGGTCGCAGGCGGGGTTGCCGGGGCGGCGTCCGCTGCTGCTGGAGCGGTGGGCAGTTCCGGGGCCTCGGGCAGCGGATCTTCGTCTGGCTACGGCGGGCAGTACAGCTCCGCGAACGGCGCGGTCGGCCCCGGCGCCGGCACTGGTGGCGGGGGCGGAGCTGGTGGCGGGGGCGGAGCTGGTGGCGGGGGCGGAGCTGGTGGCGGCAGCTCGCCGTCGGGGGCCAGTGGCGCAACGTCGTCACGGCCGCAGGGGGGCCAGGCCGGCGCATCGAGCGGAACCCTGCCAAGTGGAGCCTCGGGCGGTCGAGGCTCCCACCTCGGCGGCCTGGGCGCGGCGGCTACCGCGGGCGCCGGTGCTGCACTCGGAGGGGTGGCGGCCGTCGCGGGTGGCATCTCCACCCTGGCCGCCCAGGGCGCCAAGGCGAACCAGACGACCGAGTCGATGATCGCCGGAGCGATGGGCAACTACCACGGGCAGGTGCGCTGACGTGACGACCACAGCACAACCCGAGGAACTGAGGCTCTACAGCCTCGGTGGAGAGTCCAAGCGGACCGGCCTGTTCGGCCTCCCGCTGCGCGCGACGGTGATCGCCGGGGTCGCGCTTGCGGTGGCGATGATGGTGGCGATGACCGGCCGCCTGCTGGTGGCGGGCCTACTGGCCATCGGCGCGACCATCTATCTCATCCCGGCGATCGCTCGTGAAGGCAACCGAACGTGGTACGAGGTGGCGCAGATGTGGTTTCAGTTCAGAATGGCGAAGTTTGCCGGCAAGACAACCTACCGTTCCGGCCCGAGCTCGAACGTCCCCGGTGGCCGGTTCCGGCTTCCCGGGTTCCTTGCTCGATCCGAGCTGCACGTGGGCACGGATATGTACAACAACCAGTTCGGGATGATCCGTGATCCCGCGCTGAACCAGTACACGGTGCTCATCAGCGCGTCCCCGCGAGGCTCGGAACCGTGGACCATCACCGATCGAAACCTGATGACGCGTGAGTGGGGAGCGTGGCTGGCGGACCTGTCGCTGACCGGTGATGTGGTCGGGGCGTCTGCGACTATCGAGACCGTCCCCGCCTCGGGGCAGGACTTGGTGCAGTCGGTGCTGACCTCGGTGGACGAGTCCAGCCCGGAGATCGCGCGGCGGATCATGGCGGAGTCGGCGGTGCAGTTCACGCGCAACCAGCTCACCTTGCGCGGCTGGGCGGCGGTGACGGTGCGCGCAGCCAATGCGATGCAGCGCAAGGACCCCCAGGCAATGGCGACCGAACTCGGCCAGCGCCTTCCGGGTTTGTATCGGCAGCTCCAGTACGCGGGGGTCTCAGCCCGGCCCATGACTCCGACGGAAGTGGTCGGTCTGGCCATAAGCGCCTACCGCCCAGAGGTCAACGACGCCGTTGTGTCCGAGCGGGTGCACGACCGCGATCTTGGAGTGGACTGGGAGGATGCCGGCCCGGCGACCGCTGTCACCGAGTGGGATCACTACCGGCACAGCGAGTACGTGTCCAAGACGTTCGAGATGGCGGTTCCGCCCCAGTCCACGTTCCCGGACACGGTGTTGCGGCCGCTCCTGGAGCCTCACGCGGACCTGCCTCGCAAGCGGGTGACTCTCGTCTACAGACCGTTCGCTGCGGGCGAGTCGGTGAAGCTGGTCGAGAACGAGCACAACGACGCGGTCAACGCCGTGAATGCGGGGCGCAGTGGCCGCAAGCTCACCGGAGCGCGGGTGCACGTACGCCTCGAGCAGACCGAAAACGCCCGCCAGTCGCTGGCGCGCGGTGCGCAGCTCGGCCAGTGGTCGTTGCTGAGCACCGTCTCGTTGGAGTCCAAGGACAAAATGGCGCCGGCGACGGCGATCATGTCCCAGCTTGGCAATCGGGCGCAGATGGGACTTCGGCCAATGAACGGGCAGCAAGACGCCGCGTTCGCTGCGGCGCTGGGTATTGGCGTCTACCTGCACCAGAAGTCGACCATCTCCGCGTTCGCAAAGGCGGGGTGAGTGACGTGACGGAAGCAACCGGCGTCGAGGTCGAGTCGGCGGTGACCGACCCCGCGATGGAAGAGCTTCACGTTCGTATCGCCGCTGGCGATGCGAAGTCCCCGCCGGGGTGGACTCCGCGGGGTCGGGCGTACAAGCGATGGCTCGAGGATCATCCCGAACGAGCCAGAGCGAGGGAGCAGGCACAGAAGAGGCCCCCGGTGCTCGACTACCCGCGGGTGGACACGACGTTCCGCAGCGTGGACGCCCAAGGGTTCAAGGGCGTCGCTGGGGGGCGCATGTCCGTGGCGTCTGCGCCGATTGCGTCGCAGACCTCCACCAACCTCGGGTGCGGATTCAACCCCTGGGTGGTCGGCGCGACCGCCCCGGTCACGGGGGTTCCCCTGGGTGTGCACGAAATCACGGGGCAGGACGTGTCGGGGGACGTCCTGTCCTGGTTCAAGGCCGGCATCATCGCTAACCCCTCGGGGTTCGTGCTGTCGCTTCCCGGCCTGGGTAAGTCCACGCTGATCCGCAAGCAGTTCATCGGTGCTGTCGCCCAGGGGCACGTGCCTATCGTGGCTGGTGACATCAAGCCCGAGTACGTCGAGGTCACCCGGGCGATGGTGTGCCCAGACGGTCGCGTGGGCCAGGTCATCACTCTCGGCCACGGCCGCGACCAGCTCAACCCGCTCGCGGCCGGCGCTCTGGGATCGGTCATCCCCAAGCTGGAGGCGCACCGAGACGAGCTGAGAGCCGCAGGCAAAGAGGGGATCATCGAGGCCACCCGCGAGGCCGTGCACTCCCGGCAGGTGACCATGATGGTGGCGCTGGTCGAGCTGATCCGCGGCGCCCCGCTGGCGGATTGGGAAGCGATGGTGCTGTCGGTCGCCCTGCGCGAGCTGCGCTCGAGCGAGGGCTTCTCTTTCGAGCACCCTCCGCTTATCACGGACCTGGTCGAGCTGATCCGTCGAGGCAACGACACGCTGCGGGACAAGACCGTGAGTCGAGACCAGGACCACTACGAGCGACAGGTGCAGACGCTGGTGCTGTCGCTCAACTCGCTCACCGACGGGTCACTCGGCCAGATTTTCGCCGGCCACACCACGACCCCGATCGACGTGTCCGCCCCGGCGATCTGCATCGACGTGTCGGCCGTGGCCCGTGGCGATAAGAAACTCAAAGCGGCGGTACTCCTGGCCTGCTGGTCGGACTCCTACGGGGCGATGGAGGCCGCACACGTTCTGGCCGACTGCGGGCTTGCCCCGCAGAAGTATTTCCTGGCGATCCTGGACGAGCTGTGGCAGGTCCTCGGTGCTGGCGCGGGCATGGTGCAGCGCGTGGACGAGCTCACTCGCCTGAACAGGACCGACGGCACCGGCCTCCTGATGATTACCCACACTGGCCGCGACCTGGAGGCCCTACCGAACGAGGTCGACGTCAAGACCGCGATGGGCTTCATCGAACGGGCCGGCATGGTGATGTGCGGCGGACTGCCTCGCGGCGAGCTGGACCGACTCTCCGGCGTACTCCAGTTCACCTCCGCGGAGGCGGACATGATCACGTCCTGGTCCCAGGGCGTGCCGCCGGACCGCACGCTGGCCCACGAGGTCTCGCCGCCCCCGTTGGGTCGAGGCCGCTTCATGCTCAAGCCGTCCAAGGACGGCTCCGCCGGCATCCCCGTGCGGGTGATCCTGACCCCCACCGAGAACGAGACGCGGATTCACGACACGAACGTGCGCTTCCGACAGCTCCTCGACGACGAGACCATCGGCGTGGACGAGGCGGAGGCGAGCTGATGGCGCGCGGCGTGTATGACGACGATTTCCGCGACAAAGTGGTCGATGCGTTCCGCTCCGCCAATCCGCAGTTCCCCTCGACCTCGTCCGCGGCGGAATGGGTCGCGCGCGAGTTCGGCGTGAGCCGCGACTCGGTGCGACGGTGGGCCAGTGAAGCCGGGGCGTGGGAGGCGCACAACTCGTCACGCCTGCGGGCGCTGCTGGCGGAGAATGCAATGCTCCGGGCACGCCTGGAGGGGCAGGCCCCCTGATGGGACGTAGCAAGGTCGTGCTCGGAATCGTGCTAGCCACGGTGCTCGTGGCCATGCTGTTCACCGTTGTCCTTGATGGTGGGCACGACGACCGCTGCACCCCTGACTCCGGTGGCAGTCTCGGTGGCGTCGGGGGCGTCCCAGACGGCGAGTTGTCCAAGCCGCTGCGCTCTAGCGAGTACCAGGTCTCCTCGACCTACAAGTCCCCGGACCGTCCTGGGCACCGCGGGATAGACCTCGCCGCCCCCACAGGAACGGCGATGTACTCGATGGCCGACGGGGTGGTCGCCCAGGCAGGTCCAGCAAGCGGCTTCGGCAACTGGATCGTGATCGACCACGAGATTGAGGGATCGTCGTATTCCACCGTGTACGGCCATATGTACGACGACGGAGTTGATGTCGCTGCGGGCGACACAGTCAAGGCTGGCCAGCACATTGGAGAGGTCGGCAGCAATGGCCAGAGCACTGGCCCGCACCTGCATTTCGAAGTGTGGGAAGGGGGGCGTTTCGGTGGGGCGGAGACCGACCCTGCTCCCTGGATCGAGAAAGCTGTCGATCCAGGCGGCGGAGACACTGACAGCGCAGACGAGGAACCAGACCCGACGCCCGCGCCGAAAGACTCCCCTGGCCGGCGCGTGAGCTCGCGAGCAGATGGTGGCGAGCTCCAGCCGACCGACAAACTCGGGAGCGAGGACAACATGCAAGTTGACGCGATCCGGGGAGCCAGGGCCGCGGGACTGCGGTTCCCCGAGGTCCAGACCATCGGCGGCTGGCGGGCGAACGTTGGTGCCGCCGCAGACCACCCGCAGGGCCGAGCAATCGACATCATGATCCCGGACTACGACTCCACGGAGGGCCGCGACCTGGGCAACAGGATTCAAAACTACTTCCTGACCCACGCCGAGCACTTCAACGTCGAGTACACGATCTGGCGTCAGGAACTGACGCCGGTTGGGGGCACCAAGTACCTCATGGAGGACAGGGGCAGCCCGACCGACAACCACTTCGATCACGTGCACGTGACCTTTGCCGGCGGTGGCGCACCGACCTCCAACCAGACCTACGGGGCCGCCCCTAGCGGCGGGGCCGATGACTCATCGTCGTCACCGGTCCCGACAGCGACCGGCGAATGCGAGTTCGTCGGCCCTCATAGTGGCCGCGACTTGGCGGATGGAGAGATTCCCGAAGAACTGCGGAAATGGATTTCGCTCGGTGGGCGGAAGTGTGCAGCGATTGACCCGCCACTTTTGGCGGGGTTGATCTACCACGAATCCGCGGGTTTCCAGGCGGACGCTGTGTCAACGGCGGGAGCGCAAGGCTACGGGCAGTTCATGCCCGATACCTGGGCAGGTGTAGGCGCGAAGGTGGACGAGAACGGCGAAATTGCCGGCCCTCCTGGGTCTGGTTCGCCGAGCGATCCGGCGGACGCGACGATGGCGGCGGCACGCTACCTGTGCCAGATCGCGGACGGGCAGAAGGAAGGCATCGCCTCCGGTCGGCTGAAGGGCGATCCCCAGAGCCTCATGCTCGCCGGGTACAACGCAGGCCCGGGCGCGGTCGAGCAGTACGGCGGCGTCCCGCCGTACGCAGAGACGCAGAAGTACGTGGTAATCGTCCCGCAGGAAGCCGAGCGGTTCGCCGCGACCGCCGGCAAGGGAGAGGACTGAGGTATGACCCGGAGAGCATCGGTGTTCGGAGCGCTCGTCGTGGCCCTGGCCCTTGTCGCCCTGGTCGCAGTGGCCCTGTCGATTCGAGCAGGCAGCAGCGAAACCGGCACGGACTCCCACGTGCACCTCGACCCGGTCGACAATCCCCAGACCGCGGCCGCAGACATCATGTCCGGCCTGCACTCGTGGACGCCCGCCGAGCAGGCGTCCCCCTGGGACGCCATGCACGCGATGGCCGACCGGCTGACGGGTCGGCTCGCGGACGCAGCCGAGAGCCGACCGAACCCCGACCCTGCGCCACGACAGTGGGCCACCTGGGCCCGCAGTGGGGATCGGGTCATCGGCAGCGCCGCAGTCACAGACGACCAGCTCCCGTCGCACGACGGCTCGGCAACGGCCGAGGTGACGGTGACCATCAAGCAGGTCGTCCTCCACGCGGACGGGGCCACGACCCCGCGCGAGTCGATGATCGTGCGCGTGGAAATGGTGCAGGACGAACACGACTGGAAAGCCGAATACTTCCACGTTGTGCGCATGGTCGAGCGCACGCCGTGAGCCGCTGACGACGAGGAGAGAACGATGGGACGGGACGTAGCACGGAACTCGAACAATCCGAGTGCGGGAACGTGGTTCCCGCTGATCCTCATGGGTGCGGTGATCGGCCTCGCCGTCCTGGTGTGGGCCTGCCTCACGCTCGGGGAGGGCCTTGCAGGCGCGGGGCAGGAGATTCCCGGCAACCCCGCGGTGGCGATGATCGACCTCGCGCAGGGACAGATCGTGTGGACGCTGGGAGCGTCGATCGTGGCCGGGCTACTCGTCCTGGCGGTTGCGCTCATCGGGGCCTCCATCGCCGTCGCCTCACGCCGCCGCCGGGGCAGCCGGTCACGGGTGGACCACATCGCCCGGAACCTCGCGGGCCGCAAGGACGTGAAATCACTGTCGGCCGCGGCGGTGCGAGGCGCGGACCGGAAGGCAGGCCGCGACACCGCCGTTCCGGGGGTCTACATCGGCAAGGACGTCGGCACCGGCCAGGACCTCTGGGGGGGCTGGGAGGACCTGCACCTGGACTTGTGGGGGCCGAGGCAGGGCAAGACGTCCAGTCGGATCATTCCGATGATCCGGCGGGCGCCGGGCATCTGCATCTCCACGTCCTGCAAGCGGGACGTCGTCGAGGCCACAATCGACTACCGGAGGGCTCGGGGCCGGGTCTGGGTTCTCGATCCGCAGGACAAGGCCGTGGGCCTGGACACCTCCCGGTGGTACTTCGACCCGCTCGACTACGTGCGGCGCGACGAATGGTGGGACGGCAACGCCGAGGAGCTGGCGGAAATCTTCAACGCTGCGACCGCCCGCGGGGAGGCCGGCGGCAGCGACCCGAACGCCTACTTCTACTCGCAGGCGGTCGACCTGCTGGCGTCGCTGTTCCTTGCCGTGGCGATTGAGCACCGTCCGATCACCGACGTGTACGGCTGGGTGTCCAACTTGGAGGACTCAACTCCGGTGGACATTCTGGCGGCGAGCGAGTGGGGTCCGCAGGCGGCGGACCTGGCCTCGAAGTACGCGGCCGAGTCGCGCACCCGCTCGAACGTCTTTTCCGCCGCCAAGAACATGATTTCGTGCCTGGGGCGACGTCAGATTGTCCGGTGGCTGACGCCGCAGGCGGGTGCGCAGCGGTTCGACCCCGTCGCTTTCGCGGAGTCGGCCGGCGACACGTTGTACCTGGTCTCGGATGAGGAAAACCCGATCGCCCGCCCTCTGACCTCGATCCTGACGGTCGCGGTGTTCAAGGCCCTAGTCGATCGCGCCGACTCCTGCCCAGGCTCACGGTTGCCGGTGCCGGTCACGGCGGCGCTCGACGAAATCGCCAACATCGTGCGGTGGCCGCGCCTGCCGGACTACTACTCCACGTTCGGCTCTCGCGGCATCATCTGCGACACGGTGCTCCAGAGCTATGCGCAGGGCGTGGAGCTGTGGGGCGAGCACGGGATGAAGAAGCTGTGGTCTGCTGCTGCCATCGTCGTGGTCGGCCCCGGCCACAAGGACTACCGGTTCCTGGACGAGCTGGCGAGCCTCATCGGCACGCACACCGAGCAGCAGCGCTCCCTGTCCCACGGGTCGGGGGAGCGGGGCCGCTCGGTATCCACGCAGACCGTGGAAAAGCAGACGATCACCGCGGCCGAGCTGGCGGCGCTACCGTTCGGCCGCATGGTCGTGCTGGCCACAGGCCGCCGGCCGATCCTGGCACGCATGGTGCGCTGGGACCACCAAGACCTGCCGAGCCTGGCGGAGATGCAGGAGGTGGCCTAATGTCGCACCTGTTCGGCAAAGACATCGTTGCGGAGTTCAAGGACCAAATCCAAGCGGCGGCTGAGCGCGCGCTCGGTCCGTCCGCTGCGGACGTACTCGCCACACCTGGGCTGGAGGACATTCTGGCCCGCACCGTCGAGCGCGACGTTCTGCGGTTCGCGGAAACCGAGCTGGGCGTCCCGCCGATCCTGCGGTTCCCGGATGAGTTCGCGTTCTTCGACGACTTCCTGCGCCCGGCCTACGAGACCGGCGGCGCGAGCCAGGGCCGCGGCTGGTGCGGCCGCTGGTGGGAACACCGATCGGTCCGATTCCGGGTCCGCTCGATGTGGAGTGCCTACGAGGCGCTGGCCCGCAAAGACCCCGCCACCTGCGACGAGAAATTCCTCCGCACCATCGGTGACCACCACATGCCGCTGCTCACCGGGGACCGATCCCCGATGTACGCCTGCCAGACCTCCCATCAGCCCAGCAAGCCCCTCAAGTCCGATCCGGTCGAAGGAGAACCCGCATGAGCTCCCATCCCAGCGACGCCCTGGTCGCAAGCCTGGTCCGTACCGCTCGTGCTGCGGCCCGGACCAACCCGTACCCGACCCGCACGCGAGCACTCGGAGCGCACGGTCTGAGACAGTGCTCCACGGGTCGGCTCGTGGTCGAGTCCGCCCGCTGCGAAAGAGGCGTGAGCGGCGAGGTCGCCCACGCGCGGCGAGAGATGATCGCCGCGGAACTGGAGCGTCGGCGCATGACCGAGGCCGCCGAGGCTGCGCGCCGGCAAGCGGAGCTCGACCGCGAGCGAGCCGAACGCGAACGCGATGAAGCGATCGCCCGGTCGCGCAGGCAAGGCGGACCAGACGAGGGGTTGGCCTTGGTAGCCCTGGCGTCGGCCGCCACTCTCGGCCTGTCCGAGTCAGAGCTGATCGACATGATCGACAGAGCGGCCCTGGAGGACCCGAACCTCTCTGCGGAAGATGCCGCGGAGCTGGCGGGGGAGCGGCTCATCGGCCTGACCCCCGCACAGCTTTCGGAGGAGCTGGCTACCGCCGGGGCGGCGCCAGAGGTTGCCGACGGCCTGCCCCACATGGGTCTGGACGACGTCGCCCCCGCGGAGCTGGTCGGACGCGGCCTCGACGCCGAGCCGATGGAAGCCGAAGGACCGACACCAGACATCGAGATCGAGGCGTCACCAGAGGTCGGCTGAGGTGTCTGGTCCCCAGTCGGGCTCCTGACTCCACTCGGACGCCTGACTCCACTCGGTGTCGGTGGCTGCGTCGGTGGTTTGGCTTGCCTGGTAGGCGAGGTAGGAGGCTG
>NZ_JBIQES010000015.1:0-63319 GCF_045369825.1 Dietzia sp. 179-F 9C3 NHS | reverse complement strand
ATCTCCGGGCAGATCTGGTGACCGTCACCGGGCAGGTCTCAAGACCGCCCCTGGGCAGAACTCACTGGCCCTTGACATGCCTCTACAGCCGCCAACTGGAGGATGGCCCGACCAGCAGAACGCGCGCTAAGGCGTAGATCGAGGCGGCAAAGGTCGACCCTGTCCCGCGTGAACGCTGGGCTGAGGCGAACCTCGAAATAGTCGACGCCTCGGTGCCCTCATCATCGCCTACCGACTACGTCACGAGACCTCGAGCGGCCGAGAGCACCGTGATCTGCCCATTCTCCTACCGGCCATGGGGCGTGGATGACTTCGCCGAGTCGTATCTGGCCTACTGCGTCGCGGAATACCAACGCTGCCCGGGCACCGAAACGACATCCGGACCGCGATGGGACTGGTAGCCACCACCGACTTCTCCTCGACCGGTGGTTTCACTGGCTCCTGCGTGGGGTCATCGCCGGTTGTTAGGGACGCGCTTCCGAAAGCAGGGTTCTGGCGATCGGGTAGCGCGAGTATGAGCATCCGATAGCGGTGCCGGTCACCGTGTGCTCGTGTCGGTTCTACGCGTGGCAACCGGGCTGCGCGTGAATCCGAACAGGAGGCACGGGTGACTGATTACCGATTGGTGATGTCGCTACTGCTGCAGGACAGGCCCTACCGAGACATCGAGGCGATCGCGGGCTGCTCGCACCGCACGATCGCCAAGGCGAAGAAGGTGTGCCGCGAGCACGGGCTGACCGCCGCCGGCCAGGTCGAGGCGCTCAGCGGCGAGGAGATCGACGCCTTGTTCACCGACGGCCGTAAGACGCCGTCGGCGGAGTTCGTGGCCTTCGACGTGGCGGCGACCGTGAAGAAGCGCACGGGCAAGAACAAGCTGCAACTGCGGGTGCTGTGGGCCAACTACCTCGACACCGACGGATCGCCGGGGCAGCGGCACTACAGCTATCAGCGGTTCTGCCAGATCGTCGGCGAGTACGCCGAGGTCAACGAGCTGACGATGCGGATCACGCACGTTCCCGGACACACGATGCAGGTCGACTGGGCGGGCACGAAGATGGCCATCTTCGACCCCGTCACCGGCACCAAGACCACCGTCTCGGTGTTCGTGGCGTCGCTGCCGTACTCGGGGCTGGTATTCGCCCGCGGCTGCCTGGACGAGAAGATGCCGAACTGGCTCGACGCGCACCTCCAGGCCTTCGAGTACTTCGGCGGCGCGGCGCAGGTGATCGTCCCGGACAACGCCTCGACGGCATCGAACCAGATCGCCCGCGGTGACCGGGCCCGCGAGGTCAACCGGGAATACCGTGACTTCCTCGAGTACCACCACACCGCCGCCGTGCCCACTCGTCCGGTACGCCCGATGGATAAGGGCAACGTCGAAGCCGGCGTGAAGGTGGTGACTGGGCTGTGTCAAGGAATGTGGACAGTTCCTCGGTGATTTCTGAAGTGTCAGGCCGCCCGGGATAGGTCCTGGGCGGCGTGGTGATCGTTCCAGGCTCGGGCCGGGGTGAGGTACCCAATGCTGGAGTGTGGTCTGCGACGGTTGTAGAACACCTCGATGTACTCGGCGACGGCGAACCGTGCCCGAGCGCGGGTGGCGAACACCTGTTGGTGGTACATCTCGTTTTTCAAAGTGGCGAAGAACGTCTCCGCGGCGGCGTTGTCCCAGCACACCCCGGTCCGGCCCATCGACTGGGTGAACCCGTTGTTGGCGCAGTAGGTGACGCATTCATCTGAGGTGTATTGCGACCCGTGGTCCGAATGGAAAATCGCGCCGGAGGCGGCCCCACCCTGGGTACGTGCCATCTCGAGAGCATCGACGACAAGGCTGGCTCGCATGTGCTCGGCTGTCTGCCACCCGATCACCTTGCGGGTGGCCAGGTCGATCACCGTCGCGAGGTAGTGGGGTGTACCAAGAGCCTTCTCATGGAGGCCTCAATCGAGGACTACAAGTCCGGTGACCTCGACGGTGCGACTGCCGTCATCGAACGATGGGTCCAGTGGCGATCGCAAACCAGGGATCACTTCAATGACGTGCCGAAACAGCCCAAGCCGACGTCGACTTCACTGATTCGGCTCGCGTTTCCCAACGAAGACCCGGCAGCGTACAAGCAACTCAGCCGACCTGCACACGGAAATGCCGTTTGGCTAACGGCAGTCGCGATCCAGGAGCAGAAGCGCACGCCCTTCGCCGCAATTTACGCGATGAAGAACATCAGCTTCGCCACTCGATGCCTGGTCACAGCTATCAGCAGCGCGGGCGAACTCTGGTCGAGCGACCTTAACGAGATCACTCAGCGGGCTCTCGCGCAGTTCGATATCCACACTGACTGGGATCAACTCGCGCACAAGGTCTCGAGCCAATCGAGGGCTCTGTCGCTCCTGAATGAGGGAGAGCACGCCGATACTCGCCCGGTCCCTCAACCACCGAGGTGAAGGCGCCCGACTCAGCTTCGGGAAAGCCGAAGTCCGAGGAACCTCGCTGCCATCGCCTCGGCCAACCGGAAAGCCTCGCGGCACCTGCCTCGGCCGGTACCGGGTGACAGGCTCGTGAGAATCAAATGACACCGCTATGAGAAATTGCCAGATTGTTTGAGAACCGACAGCAACCTACAACCCCCGCGCCATGTCGACGAAGCGCGAGTAGTGGAGCTGGTGCGCCACGGTGATCGTGGCGGTGGGGCCGCCGCGGTGCTTGCCCAGGATCACGTCGGCCTCGCCGGCGCGGGGGTCGTCGCGCTCGGTGGCGTCGGGCCGGTGGAGCAACATGACGATGTCCGCGTCCTGCTCCAGCGAGCCCGACTCGCGCAGGTCCGAGACCTGGGGGCGCTTGTCGGTACGCTGCTCGGGCCCACGGTTGAGCTGCGAGATCGCGATCAGGGGCACGTCGAGCTCCTTGGCCAGCAGCTTGAGCTGCCGGGAGAACTCGGAGACCTCCTGCTGGCGGGACTCGACCTTCTTGCCGGAGGTCATCAGCTGCAGGTAGTCCACCACGATGAGCTGCAGGTCGTGCTTCTGCTTGAGCCGCCGTGCCTTGGCGCGGATCTCCATCATGGTGAGGTTGGGCGAGTCGTCGATGAACAGCGGAGCCTCGGAGATCTCGCCCATCCGACGGGCCAGCCGCGTCCAGTCCTCGTCGCTCATCTTGCCCGACTTCATGTCGCTCAGCTTGACCCGCGCCTCGGCGCTCATGAGGCGCATGACGATCTCGGTCTTGCTCATCTCCAGGGAGAACACGACGGAGGACAGCCCGTGCTTGATGGAGCACGAGCGCATGATGTCCAGGCCGATCGTGGAGTTGTGCGTGGGGATCGCGGTGGGGCCCGCCAGATACAGGTGGTCCTCCGCCGCCACCTCGATGCACTTCACCGGCACGCTCTCCACGGCGCGCACGTCGATGATGAGCCGGTCGAGCCGGCCCGAGTCGGGATGCTCGGGCACCACCACGCCGAAATCGCAGACCAGCATGAGCGTCTCGAGGGACGTGGTGGTGACGACCTGCTGTGTGCCGCCCATCTCGATGCGCCACTCGTGCTCGGCGTCGGCGATCATTTCCGAGCCGTCGTTGAACCGCACGCAGTAGCACGGACGGTCCCGCCACACCTCGGTCACCGCGACGACCTCGGTCGCCTCGCCGTCGGAGCCCAGGACCCGGTCCCCCACGGCGACCTCGCCCATCGTGGTCTCGCCGCCGGGCGTGGGCAGCACCGTGTCCAGCGCGAGAGCCTTACCCACGCCGGGCCGCGCGGCAATGATGATCATCTGCCCGCCGTGCAGGCCGTTGGTCACCGCGTCGAGGTCCGCGAACCCGGTGGGCACGCCCTGGCTCAGACCGCCGGCGGTGTGAATCGCGTCGATCTCGTCCATCGTGGGCTGCAGGAGCTCCTCGATGATCACGAAGTCCTCGGTGGTGCGCCGCTCGGTGACGTCGAAGATCTCCGCCTGCGCGCGATCGACCACCTCGGCGACGTCCGCCCCCTCGGAGCCGGAGTAGCCGTACTGCACGATGCGCGTGCCGGCGTCGACGAGCCGGCGCAGGACCGCTTTCTCCGCCACAATCTGCGCGTAGTAGCCGGCGTTGGCCGCCGTCGGCACGGTCGAGATGAGCGTGTGCAGGTACGGGGCGCCGCCCGCCCGGCGCAGGTCGCCCCGCCGGTCGAGCTCCGCGGCCACGGTCACGGCGTCCGCCGGCTCGCCACGCGCGTACAGGTCCAGCACCACGTCGTAGATCGCCTGGTGCGCGGGCTTGTAGAAGTCCCCCGGCTGGATCTCCTCCACCACGTCCGCGATGGCGTCCTTGCTCAGGAGCATGCCGCCGAGCACCGACTGCTCCGCCGTGAGGTCCTGGGGCGGGGTGCGCCCGAAGTCGCCGGAGCCCCCCTCGTCCGGCGGCGGTGGGAGCTCGTCCGGCCCGTCGTACCCGCCCTGCGACATGGCGTCTCCTCTCCGCTCCGCCGGACCCCCGGCGGCCTTCGCGACTCCTCCACTGTAGGGGACCGCTCGGACACGGTCACCGCCGCGGCCACACCGTTATCCACAGGTTTGTCCACAATCGCGAGTGGCTTGCTGTGGATGGTTGTGGATGAACAGAGGTTACGCAGGGCCGATCGGTGTATCACTGTGGAGTACCGGTGGAATGCCCAGGTCGATTCGCATAAAACCGCAGGTCACTGCTATCAGTGCTGGTCATCCGGTCCGTGGATACTCGCCAGTACCACGCCGTGAACGCGCCTGCAACGGAAAACGGGGGATGAATTCCACCGCTCTTGCCACCGACGGCCGGGCGACACGAACCCCGAGTTATCCACAGGCCGTCCACACCCCTCCCGGCGCCCCGGCGCGGCCCCGGAAATGGCCAGGGGCCCCGGCCGACAACGGGTGTCGGACGGGGCCCCGGGCCTGCAGGGGATGTCAGGCGGCGACGACCTCGACCGCGACGGTGGCGGTGGTGTCGTGCCCCAGGTCGACGACGACCCTGTGGGTGCCGGTCGACTTGATGTGCTCCTTGGGCATCTCGATGTTCCGCTTGTCGAGCGTCGGGCCGCCGGCGGCCTTGACCGCACCCGCGACGTCGCCCGCCGTGACGGAACCGAAGAGCTTGCCGGTGTCGGAGGTCTTGACGGACACCGTCACGCCCTCGAGCGACTCGAGCTTCTGCTTGAGCTCGTTGGCGTGGTCCGCATCGCGCACCTCACGGGCCTCCTGGGCCCGCTTGATGGACTCGATCTGGCGCTCGGCGCCCGGGGTGGCCACGATGGCCAGCCCGCGGGGGAGCAGGAAGTTACGACCGTATCCGCCCTTGACCTCGACGATGTCGCCCGGCGCACCGAGCTTGTCGACGTCGGCGGTGAGGATCAGCTTCATGATCTCCTCTACCTTTCTTTCCTCCGACGAGCCGACCGGGGGCCGGACTCTCGCGAGGTCATGTCTTTTATGTGTGGGTGGGGGCGCGCCGCCCCCGGGGGATCGAGCCGCCGCGTCCTAGAACGGGGGCTCGTCGTCCATGCCGCCGCCGAAGCCACCGGAACCGCCGGCCTGCGGGGCGCTGCCCCACGGGTCGTCGTTCTGCTGGCCGCGCCCCTGACCGCCGCCGTAACCACCCTGGGCCTGACCGCCCCCCTGGAAGCCGCCGCCCTGCTGGCCGCCGCCCTGGAAGCCACCACCGCCGCCGTCACGGGCGGCGCGGGTGACCTTGGCGGTGGCGAACTTGAGCGCCGGGCCCACCTCGTCGACCTCCACCTCGAAGACGGTGCGCTGCTCGCCCTCGCGGGTCTCGTACGAGCGCTGCCGCAGCCGCCCGGTGACGATGACGCGCATGCCCTTCTGGAGGGATTCCGCAACGTTCTCGGCGGCCTGCCGCCAGACGTTGCAGGTGAGGAACAGCGCCTCGCCGTCCTCCCACTGGTTGGTCTGGGAGTTGAAGCGGCGCGGGGTGGAGGCGACCCGGAAGTTCGCCACCGCGGCGCCCGACGGCGTGAACCGCAGCTCGGGGTCCGCGACGATGTTCCCGACCAGTGTGATGGGGGTGTCGCCCTGTGCCATGCGCTTCTCCTGAGGTGGTGTGTGGGGGTCCGATCGACCGACTGGGCCCAGACTACGTGGGCTGTCGGACAGTTCGGGTCACGTGGCGGCGCCGATCACTTGTCCGCGCGCAGCACCTTGGTGCGGAGCACGTTCTCGTTGAGGCCGAGCTGGCGGTCCAGCTCCTTGACCGCATCCGGATCGGACTTGAGCTCGAGGACGGCGTAGATGCCCTCGGTCTGCTTGTCGATCTCGTAGGCGAGACGGCGCTTACCCCAGACATCGACCTTGTCGACCGAGCCGCCTTCCTGCCGGATCACGTTGAGGAACGTATCCAGGGAAGGGGCCACGGTGCGCTCGTCGAGACTCGGATCGAGGATGACCATCACTTCGTATTGACGCACGGGACCTCATCACCTCCTGTGGACTACAGATTCGGCCACGGTGTCTCCGTGGCAGGAGGGTCGTTGCGTCAGCAACCCGATAAGGCTACCCCGCGCCGGGACGCCGGACGAAATCCTGCTCAGAGGTCCTCCGCGTCGACCAACCCGTCCTCGAGCGCGCGGACGAAGAGCCGGACCTTGGTCCGAGCCGTTCGACCTCTGCGGGTGACGGCGGCGGGCGCGGCCCTCAGCCGTGGGACAGGCCGATCGTCAGCGCCAGCACCACCGGGATCACGGTGAGGAAGAAGAACGCCGCCACCACCCAGCCGATCCACACCGGCTGCCGCCACCCCCGCCGGTACCCGCCCGCGCCCACCACCATGCAGACGAAGCCCACGAGGATGCACAGGAACATCCAGATCATCGCGGAGGTACTCATGGGGACATCCTCTCCTCACGGGTCGCGGCCGGAACGCCCGGGGGCCGGACGGGCGGCTCCTCCGGGTCGGCGAGTACGCCAGCCAGCGGGTCCGGCCCCCCGGGGGTGAGCTGGTGGGTCATGCGGACCCGATCGAGGTGGGGGCGGAAGATCTCCACGATCACCACCACGCACACGGCCACCACCAGCATGTCGCGCACCAGCACCAGCGCGTGGAACCACTCCACGTTGAGGCCCTTGTCCGCCACCCCGTGGAAGTACGACATGTGCGCCACCCACAGCAGGGCGTCGAACACCATCCACGGCACCAGCACCCTCGCCCGCGGCACCGCGAGCACCGCCAGCGGCACGAGCCACAGCGAGTACTGCGGGCTCCACACCTTGTTGGTGAGCAGGAACACCGCCACCACGAGAAAGGCGAGTTGTGCCACGCGCGGCGTGCGCGGGGCGGTGAGTCCTATGGCGAGGACGGCCAGGCAGCCCGCCGCGAAGAGCGCCAGCGAAACAGCATTGAGCGTGGCCGGCGCCTCGCCCGCCGCCCGGCCGGCGTCGAAGCCGGCCCAGCCGGTGAGGGTCTGCAGGACCGCGTAGATGCTCTCCGGGTTGGCGGGCCGGTCGGTGTTGAGCCGGAAGAACTCGCGCCAGCCCTGCGGGAACGGGATCATCACCGGCAGGTTGATCGCGAGCCACACCAGCACCGCCGCGGCGGCCGCCCTACCCAGCTCCACGAGCCGCCGTCGGCGCAGCGCCACCACGAGCAGGGCGCCGAAGAGGAACAGCGGGTAGAGCTTGGTGGCCACCCCGACGCCCAGCACCACGCCCGCCCACACCGGGCGGCGCCGCGCCCAGAGCAGCAGCGCGACCGACGCCAGCGCTACCGCCAGGGTGTCGTAGTTGGTGAAGGCCTGAAAGACGACGATCGGGCTCGCCGCCATGAACAGCGTGTCCCAGGGTCGGCGCCCGGCCGACCGGTAGGTGGCCCACACCGCGACCATCCACGCGAACGCCAGCACCACCACACCCAGGACGAAGTACTTGCCCACCTCGACGAGGCCGCCCGGGGTGAGGGCGTGCCAGGCCTGCGCGCCCTGCGCCATGACGTACTGGAACATTCCGGAGACCACCGGGTACTCCATGTAACGGACGCCGCCGTCGTCCTCGACCCACAGGTACTTGTACGGCAGCGCCCCCTGCTGCAGCCCCTCGATGCTGTACAGCGGGATCGGGTCGGCGTAGCACGCCTTGAAGTACTGGCGGCCGTCCCACCGCAAGCTCGGCGCCGACCCGTCGGTGGGGTGGGTGGTCTCGAGACACGCGGCCTTGGAGAAGAACCCGAAGGACAGGAAGACGACGGCGAAGAGCATGACGACCCGCAGGGGCGTCCAGAAGCGCTGGCGCCCCACCACCGCGTGCCGCCCGACCGGTCCACCCCAGGCGGCCACCACGTCGGCGCCCGGCCCGGACCCGTCGCCGGGCCGGACCCGCTCCCGCGGCCGCAGGGCGCGCGGGTCGGGGTCGAGAGGCAGCGGGGAGCGGCGGGCGGGGCTCGGCACGCTCACACCCTAGGGGGCCACGCGGGCGTCACCCGCCGTCGGCCCCGCCGGCGCCGTCACCGGCCCCACCGCCACCGTTTCCGCCGCCTCCACCCGGCGCGGGCTGCTCGGGGGGCTGCTGGGCGGGCGGCGCGCCGGCCCCGGGGATGACGATCTCCGGCAGGCCGGGGACGGTGAGCGTGAGCGGGCCCGGTTCCTGGGGCGCCGGGGCGGGCGCCTGCGGGGCCGGAGCGTCCGTCTCCTGCTGCACCGGCGCCTGCTGCTGCGTAATGGCCGTGGAACCGGTGCCGGTGCCCGCGCTCTCCCACTGGCTGGCACCGGCCGAGCCACCGATGTAGCCGGGCGAGGGGAAGCTCTCCCAGTCCGTCCCGCTGAGCGCGGAGTCCATGGCGGATTTCCAGATATCGGCGGGGACCATCGCGCCGTACATCGTTCCGCCCCAGGCGTTGAACAGCGGTTCGTTGTCGTCCGTACCCACCCACACGGCGGTCGCTATGGACGGCGTGTAGCCCACGAACCAGGCGTCCTTGTTGTAGCCGGTGTCGCCGAGCTGGGTGGTGCCGGACTTGGACGCCGACGGCCGGCCGCCGGCCAGGGCGTGGCCGTTGGAGTACGCGGCGATCGGCATCATGGCCGAGGAGAGGTTGTTGGCCACGTCCTCGTCGACGACCTGCTCGCCCTCGACCGAGCTGTTGTCCAGCAGCACCTCGCCTTCGGCCGTCTCGACCTTCTGGATGAAGTGGGTGGGGCGGTGCACGCCCTCCGCGGCGAAGGTCGCCAGGCCGGTGGCCATGTCGCGCACGCGGATCGGGTACTGGCCCAGGATGATGCCGTCGTAGGGGTCCTCGCCGTTCTCCGACAGCGTCTCCACCGGCAGCCCGGGGATCTGCTTGGCGACGCCCACGCGGTGCGCCATGTCCCGGACGTCGTTCGCTCCGTTCTCCAGCATGTTCTGCAGGCGGATGAAGGACGTGTTGAGCGACATCTTGAGCGCGAGCGAGATCGAGCAGGTGCCGCAGCTCTGCCCGCCGACGTTGGTCACCGTGACGTTGCCGGTGGTCACCGGGGCCGACGAGATCTGCGTGCCCAGGCCGATCCCCTGGTCCAGGGCGGCGGCCACGCCGAAGATCTTGAACGTGGAGCCGGTCTGCAGCGGCGCGTTGGCGTAGTCCCAGCCCTCGGCCTCCTCGCCGCCGTAGTAGCCGATCACCCCGCCGGTCTTGGGGTTGATCGACACGACGGCCGCCCGGTTCTTCTCGCTCTCTCCCTGCATGTTGGTGCGGGCGGCGTCCACCACGGCCTGCTGCGTCTTGGGGTCGATGGTCGTGGTGATCTTGAGGCCGCGCGTGTTGAGCATCTGCTCGTCGATGCCCGACTGGGTCAGCTCCGCGAGCACCTGGCGGCGGATGGCGCCGTTGGTCGGGTCGCCCACGTTCTGCTCGACGGCCTGCGGGTCCTCGACGATCTGGGGGAACGTCGCCATGCCGCGCTGCTGGGCGTCGATCGCCCCCATGTCGCGCATGCCGTCCATGACGTAGTTCCAGCGCCCCTCTGAAGCCGGCCGGTTGTTGAGCGGGTCGAGGGCCGAGGGCGACTGGATGATGCCCGCGAGCAGCGCCCCCTCCTCGATGGTCAGCGCCTCGACCGGCTTGTTGAAGTAGGCGTTGGCCGCCGACGAGATGCCGTACGCGCCGCGGCCGAAGTAGATGGTGTTGAGGTACGCCGCGAGGATCTGGTCCTTGGACCAGTCGTTGGTCATCTTGGCGGCGATGAGGATCTCCTTGGCCTTGCGCTCGTAGGTGCGCTCGTCGCCGACCAGCGTGTTCTTGACGTACTGCTGGGTGATCGTGGAGCCGCCGCCCGCGCTGGCCTCACCCGTGACCTGCCCGATCACCGCGCGGGCGATGCCGGTCGGGTCGAAGCCCTCGTTGGTGTAGAAGCTGCGGTCCTCCGCCGCGATGACCGCGTTGCGCACGTGCACCGGGACCGCGTCGAGCTCCACGATGGTGCGGTTGCCCTCCGGCGGGACGATCCGGCCGATCATCGTGGTGCCGTCGCTCTGGTAGATCTCGGAGATCTGCTCGGTCAGCACGTCCTCCGGGCCCGGCACGTCGATGCGGTTGTACCAGATCGCCACCACCGCCAGGGGGATCACGAGCAGGACCACCGCGACCAGGATCACGCCCGTCCAGACCGGGTGCCGACGGAACCAGCCGCGGCCGTCCGCGGCCCCGTCAGCGTCGTCGGTCGACCGTCGCGTCCTGTCGCTGTTCGTCATGCTCTACCCTCCTGCGAGCGGATCCGCGCGTGCGCGGGAGACCCCCGGCCGCGGCGCTCTGGCGTCCATTGTGTACGAAAACGCGCCCGGGCCCGAACCGGCGCCGCCCGCGATCCCCACCACAGCGGGTCTCAGCCGCGCCGACGCAACTCCCGCGCGGCCCGACGGACGCGCCGTCCCGACCCCTCCGGCAGACCCACCTCGTACGACTCCACGAGGTGGTTCCACGAGCAGCTCCGGCACACCTCCACCACGTGGACGGTGAACGCGTCGTGGGTCAGCGCGAGCTGCGTGATCTCCTCCTCGCCGCGCGCCGAGCCGGACGCCGGGCCGAGGTCGTCGCCGAACACCCACGACACCTCGGTGAGGTTCTCCTTGCGGCACACCGGGCACAGCGTCTCGGTGACCACGCCGTGGAAGCCCGCCGCCCGCTGGAGGTAGACGTCGGCGTCGCACACCTCGCGCAACGAGAGCCGGCCGTCACGCAACTCCGCGAGCACGCCGCGCCGGCGCAGCGAGAAGTCCACCACCCGGCGGCGCCGCAACGCCGCACGGCCGGTGGGAGTCTCCGGCCCCGGTGCGGGGCCGGGCCGCGGAGCGCGGAAATCGGCCTGGTCCACGTGTCCAGCGTACGACGCCGGCCTCGGCAGCGGCACGAACCCGGTACCGGCACGTCGACCCGATGCCCCGGGCCGGTATATCGGTCCGATACATCAGAAGGTGTACGATCGGTGACCGCCGCGGAAATCCGCGGGCGGGTCCGCGTGCGCGGGCGCGGAGACGAAGGCGGACACGGCGTGGCACGGGAAGGAGGCACGGTGCTCGATCTGGCGATCCTCGGGCTCCTCGACGAGCGGCCCATGCACGGCTACGAGCTGCGCAAGCGCCTCTCCGAGATGTTCGGCACCGTGCGGACCGTCTCCTTCGGCTCCCTCTACCCCACCCTGCGGCGTCTCCAGCAGGCCGGGCACATCGTCGAGGACGCCTCCGCCGCCACCGCCACGCGCCCCCCGGCCACCGCGCGCCGCGGCCGCAAGACCTACCGGATCACCGACGACGGCCGGACCGCTCTCGCCGAGCTCCTCGACGAGCCGGGCGCCGCCTCGTTCGGCGACGACGGCTTCGGCGTCCACCTGGCCTTCTTCGACCGCACCCCCGGGCCCGCCCGGATCCGCCTCCTCGAGGGCCGCCGCCGCGTCCTCGAGGAACGCCGCGAGGGCCAGCGCGACGCCGCCGGCCGCGCCGGCCCCACCGAACTGCGCTACGCCCGCCAGCTCACCCTGCTGGGCCTCGAGACCAGCGAGCGCGAACTGCGCTGGATCAACGAACTCATCCGGACAGAGAACCCACTACAAGGAGAACCCCACCATGACTGACAAGAAGGTGCGCGTCGCGATCGTCGGAGTCGGCAACTGCGCGTCGGCGCTCGTGCAGGGCGTCGAGTACTACAAGGACGCCCGCATCGAGGACACCGTCCCGGGCCTCATGCACGTCAAGTTCGGCGACTACCACGTGCGCGACGTCGAGTTCGTCGCCGCGTTCGACGTCGACGGCAAGAAGGTCGGCATGGACCTCGCCGAGGCGATCACCGCGTCCGAGAACAACACCCTGACCCTCTGCGAGGTGCCGCCCACCGGCGTCACCGTGCAGCGCGGCCCCACCCTCGACGGCCTGGGCAAGTACTACAAGGAGACCATCGAGGAGTCCGACGCCGCGCCCGTCGACGTTGTGCAGGCGCTGCGCGACGCCGAGGTCGACGTGGTGGTTTCCTACCTCCCCGTGGGTTCCGAGGAGGCCGACAAGTTCTACGCGCAGTGTTGCATCGACGCCGGCGTGGCGTTCGTCAACGCTCTGCCGGTCTTCATCGCCTCCGACCCCGAGTGGGCCGAGAAGTTCCGCGCCGCGGGCGTGGCGATCGTCGGCGACGACATCAAGTCGCAGGTCGGCGCCACCATCACCCACCGCGTCATGGCCAAGCTCTTCGAGGACCGCGGCGTCGCCCTGGACCGCACCTACCAGCTCAACGTGGGCGGCAACATGGACTTCAAGAACATGCTCGAGCGCGAGCGCCTGGAGTCCAAGAAGATCTCCAAGACCCAGGCCGTCACCTCTAACCTCGAGGGCTCACTCAAGGGCAAGATCCACGACCGTAACGTTCACATCGGCCCGTCGGACTACGTCGAGTGGCTCGACGACCGCAAGTGGGCCTACGTCCGGCTCGAGGGCCGCGCCTTCGGCGACGCTCCCCTGAACCTCGAGTATAAGCTCGAGGTGTGGGACTCGCCCAACTCGGCGGGCATCATCATCGACGCCGTCCGCGCCGCCAAGATCGCGAAGGACCGCGGCATCGGCGGACCGATCCTGCCCGCCTCGGCGTACCTCATGAAGTCGCCGCCGGAGCAGATGGCCGACGATACCGCGCGCGCCGAGTTGGAGGCGTTCATCATCGGGGCCTGACGCTCCACCTGTCGTTCCCGGACGGCGGGGACGGTCCCGGCGGACTCTACCGGCGGTAGGCCTCGGGCTGAAGGTCCCACTCGACCTCCAGTGACACGGGACCCCGCAGGGCCGTGCCCACCCGGCTCGTGGGCGCGGCACCGGCGAGGGCCTCCGCGCCGGGACGCAACCTCAGGTTCGGCAGCCGCCCGACCAGCGCCACGAGCGCGGCCTCCATCTCGGCCAGCGCGAGCCAGTTGCCGAGGCAGCTGTGCGCCCCCTGGCCGAAGGAGATCGTGGCCGTGTCCTCTCTGGTGATGTCGAACCTGTCCGGCTCCGGCCACTGCCGCGGGTCGCGGTTTGCGGCGGTGACGGCGAAGACGACGAGAGTCCCCGCCGCCAGGTCGAGCCCCCGCCACGTGGTGGCCTCGGGGCAGATCCGGGGCAGGATGCCGACCGGCGGCTCGTAGCGCAGTCCCTCCCATACGGCGCCGAGCGCGCGACCCTCGAGATCCTCACGCAGCAGTCCGAGCTGCTCCGGGTGTTGCAGCAGGGCCGAGAGGATGTTGCCGGTCCCGAGCATCGTCGTGTCGACCCCCGCCGGGAAGAGGAGCCGGACAAAGGCGAGAACCTCCTCGTCGGTGAGGGCGAAGGGGCCGAGTTCGGGGTCATCGGAGGTCGCGGCGGCGAGTTCGGAGAGCAGGTCGTCGCCGGGGTCGGTGCGGCGCTCGGCCAGCAGCGGGAGGACGAACTCGGTGAGCTCGCGCGAAGCAGTCTTCGCCGCCTCCGGGTCCATCGGGTACGTGAAGAGGTGCTGTGCCCACGCGAACAGACGGTCCTCGTCCCGGTCCGGCAGCCCGAGCAGCCGGCAGATCACGCGCACCGGGTAGCGCTCGGTGAACTCGACGACGAGATCGGCGTGGCCACGGTCGGCGAACTCGTCTACGAGCTCGACCGCGACGGGTTCGAGGATGGCCGAGACGTACTCGGTGATCCGACTACGCCGGAACTTGGGGGCGATGATCGACCTGTTCCTGCGGTGCTCCACCCCGTCCATGCACTGAATCGTGTGGCCGAGGACCGGCCCCGTGGTGTGGGGGTAGATCGCCGAAGCCGGGAAGGTCTCCGCATCCTTGAAGGCGGCGGTGACGAGGTCGTGGGTGAGCAGGACCACAGCGTTCTGGCCGGCGTACGGGACGACCGCGAAGTCCCGCCGGTCGCGCAGATCGGCAAAGACCCGGTGGATGTCGGGTTGATCGTCGAGACCGAAGTCGGGGGCCGGGACATCTAGCGTTCCGGTGTCGACGGGTGTGCCCATTCCCACTCCTCGGTACGAGAATCCGTTCTGTGCGACACGGTTGGTCGTGATACCGAGAACTCTAGCCGGACACCGCCCCCGAGGCGGACCGATCCGAACTCACGGACACACTCGAGCACATCCGCGCCCACGGCTGCGCGGCCCGCCGCTGAGTTACGTACTGGCCCCGGTCGAGTCCGCGGCCTGACGGTGCGGTTCCGGCTTCCCGGCGGGCACGAGCGGGGTCAGCATCAGGGTGAGGACCGCCAACCCGGCCGCCGCGGCGAGCGCGTAGGTGCCACCGCGTCCGAGGTCTGGCGCATCCCCCGCGGCCACGCCCAGAGCCGCCCCCCACGAGAGCACCGAGATCATCGCGGCGGTGCCGGCCGCGCCGCCGACCTGCTGCAGCGTCGCGAGGATGGCCGAACCGTGCGAGTACAGCCCCGGCGGCAGGTCGGACAGGCTCGCGGTGAAGATCGGGGTGAACACCAACGCCAGGCCCACGCCCACGACGCCCACCACGAGCCCGATCGCCCAGATGGGCGCCCACGTGACGGTCCAGGCGAGCCCCGCGATGCCGGCGGCCACGAGCGCCGCGCCGGGCACGATGAGCGGGCGGGCGCCGCGCGCGTCGAACCACGTGCCGACGGTCGGCCCGAGCAGACCCATGAGCAGCCCGGACGGCATGAGCACCAGCCCGGCGACGAGCACCGACGTGCCGCGCACCTGCTGCAGCACGAGCGGCAGGACGATCATCACGCCGAGAAACGCGCCAAAGGCGACGGTCATCACGGTGACGCCGGCGGCGAAGCCGCGATGCCGCAGGGCGGTGACGTCGAGCAGCGGCTCGCGTCCGGCCCGCCGCAGCCGCAGCTGCCGCACCACGAGCAGCGCGATGCCCGCGAGGCCCACGGCGACGGCCACCCACGGCGGCACGATCGGCGAGGCGGACCGGTCGGAGGCGCCCTCACCGATGCCGGCCAGCCCCCACACGAGACCGCCGAAGCCGATCGCCGAGAGCGCCACGCCGAGCACGTCGATGCGCCCGACACCAGCGGCGACGTCGCGCGGCAGCAGCCGCACGCCGACCACGGACACCACCACGGCCACCGGCAGCACGAGACCGAACAGCCAGCGCCACGAGAGGAACTCCAGGATCACACCCGACAGCACAGGCCCGGTCGCGGGCGCCACCGAGATCGCCAGCGTCACCGATCCCATCACGCGACCGCGGAACTGCTCGGGGATGACCGTCATGAGGGTGGTCATGAGCAGCGGCACCATGATCGCGGTGCCCATCGCCTGCACCACCCGTGCGAGCAGGAGCACGGCGAACGTCAGCGCGAGCACCGCGGCGAGCGTGCCGGCGCAGAACAGACCCATCGCCACGATCAGCGTGCTGCGTGTGCCGAGTCGGTTGAGGATCCAGCCGGTCACGGGGATCGTCACGGCCATCGTGAGCAGGAACGCGGTGGAGAGCCACTGCGCGCTGGTGGGTGTCACGTCGAAGACGCGCATCATCACCGGCACGGCGTTGGCCATGATCGTCTCGTTGAGGATCACGATGAACGCCGCCGCCGTGAGGACGCGCACCAGCAGCAGCGCCTGCGGCGGTGGGCCGTCGGCGGGTCCGCGGGTCTGGTTGGTGGGCACGGCAGGAGTCAACATCGTAGCGACGCGGATATTCCCCCGGGGACCGGTTGATCGGTTACCCCTTCCCGGCGACCGATTAGGGTGACCCCCGTCAGGTGAGGCAAGGACGACACAGACCCGCACGGAGGCGAGATGCAGAACGCGTGGCAAGTGTTCCGTCGCGACGTCGGGCGGCTCGCTCGGGTCCGCAAGGCGTGGATCATCCTCATCGGCATGATGATCACGCCCTCGCTCTACGCGTGGCTGAATATCGCGGGTTTCTGGGACCCCTACAGCAGAACCCAGAACATCGACATCGCCGTCGCCAATCTCGACAGGGGCGCCTCGTCCGAGCTGACCGGTGACATCGACGTGGGGGCGCGGATCGTCGACGCACTCCGCGAGAACGACCAGCTCGGCTGGCACTTCGTCGGCCGGGACGAGGCGATGGAGTCCGTCCACTCCGGCACCAGTTTCGCCGCCTTCGTGATCCCACCGGACTTCAGTAGGAGCCTCACGGGCATCACCTCCGGCGAGACCGACGGGCCGAAGCTCGAGTACTACGTCAACGAGAAGATCAACGCAGTCTCGCCGAAGATCACCGACGTGGGCGCCACCACACTCGAGAGGCAGATCAACGACGAGTTCGTCTCCGTCGTCTCCCGGACCGTGGCTGAAGAACTGCGGAGTACGGGCACCGACGCGCGGCGTCGACTGAACAATGCGCAGGGCGAGACGATCGACTCCCTGTCCGAGGCGACCGCCGGCGTCGGGTCCGCGCGGCAGAGCCTCGCCCGGCTGCGGGAATCACTCACCGGAGCCCAGGACCGGGTCGACTCGGCGAAGGGCACCCTCGGGAAGGTCGACGGCACGCTGGGCGAGGTCCGGAGCGCCGTCGACCAGGCCCAGGACATCGCGGACGAGGCCCGGGGGGAACTACTGGCCGTCGCCGATTCGGTGACCGGCGCCTACACCTCGGGAGCCACGCTGATCGCCGAGGCGTCGGCGCGGCTCGGCGGGTCGGTGACCGAGATCTCCTCAGGGGTGCGGCAGGCCTCGGCCGGGGTCGACTCCGGTCTCGCCGACACCGAGGCACTGGTCCGGTCCAGATCGCAGGCCCTCACGGAATTGCGCTCGCTCCGTGACGCCGTCGGCGCGGGATCCGACGTCGGCCGACGCCTCGACAGCGTGATCGGAGCCCTGGAGGCACGCCTGGCAGACGACGGGACGGTGCTGTCCGAACTCCGCCGCCTGGACGGTGACATCGCGGCCACGACCTCGGCCCTCGAACGTTCAGCGAACGCTGTCGACTCCGCGGTACGCCAGGCGTCCGCCTCGACCGGTTCCCTCCGAGGGGCCGTGGACCAGACCGTCCCCGAGCTCAACCGGGGCATGTCGACCCTCTCGGCGAGCGCTGGAGGGCTGAAGGCGGGCCTCGACGCCCAGCGCACCCAGCTGGCGCAGGCCCAGAACCTGCTCACCGGCCTGGGCGAACAACTCCGGGCCACCACCTCCGCGCTCGATGCGTTCGACGGCAACCTCGCCGGCGCCCAGTCCGGCCTCGACGAGGTGCGGACCGACGTCACCGCCCTGGGCACCGCAAACGTCTGGAACCAGCTTCGCACTGTGACCGGACTGCACCCGGACGAGATCGGCGAGTTCCTCGCCTCCCCGATCGAGGTGCGGGACCACCCCGTCTTCCCCGTCGCCTCCTACGGCTCGGCCATGGCACCGCTGTTCGTCAACCTCGCGCTCTGGATTGCCGGATTCGTCCTCGTGGTGCTGCTCAAGCTCGAGGTCGATATCGAGGGGGTCGAACGGGTCACCGCGCGGCAGGCGTACCTCGGGCGCTGGCTGCTCCTGGCGGTGATCAACGTCGTCCAGTCACTTTTCGTGACCATAGGTTCCCTCGCGATCGGGGTGCAGACGGCCGATGCCGTAGCCTTTGTGGGCACCGGCGTACTGCTGGGCCTGGCCTATCTCAGCATCATCTACGCCCTCGCCGTCACCTTCGGCTTCGTCGGCAAGGGGCTGGCCGTCCTGCTGGTGATCATGCAGATCCCCGGGGCGTCCGGGCTCTATCCGATCGAGGTGATGCCCGGCTTCTTCCGAGCTTTCTACCGCGTCCTACCGTTCACGTACGGGATCGACGCGATACGCGAGACGATCGCCGGGTTCTACGGCGGCCGCCTTCTGCAGTGTCTGCTGGTCCTGGCCGTGTACGTCGCCGCGGCGTTCGCGCTCGGCCTGATCCTGCGGCCGCTTCTGGGCAACGTCATCCTGCTGTTCAACCGGCGGCTCGCCGAAACGGGGGTGTTCGTCAGCGAAGACGTCCAGATCGCCGCCGGCCGGCAGCGGTTGACAAGACTCGTTGACGCCCTGGTGGCCCACGACGAGTACCGACACCGGATCGCTCGCCGCAGGGAGTGCCTCACACGTCGCTACCCCACCCTGCTGCGCCTGACAGCGCTCGCCGCCGTGGCGGGTATCGGGGTGATCGCGCTCCTCGGACTCTGGTCCCCGCTCGGCAAGTCCTCGGTACTCGGACTCTCGGTGCTGTGGGCACTCCTGGTCGCGGCAGTCCTCGTCTCGCTCGAGTACGCACGCTGGAGCGTGGAGCGGGCCACCGAGGTGGGACACATGTCCGAGGCCGCGCTGCACCGGGCGCTGGCACAGGCCCGCGCCCACGATGAACGCACGAACGAGCCCGCCGAGACGGAGCCCGAGGAGCGGGGCCTGCGGGGTGGGGACCGATGAGGACCATCTGGCACCTGGCCCGTCACGACCTTCGACGGGCGACCGGAAATGTCATGTCGGTGATCGTCCTGGTCGGCCTCGTCGCCCTCCCGTCGCTGTTCACCTGGTTCAACGTCATCTCCAGCTGGGACCCGTTCGCCAACACGCAGAAGCTCACAGTCGCGGTGGCCAACACCGACGAGGGGTACAAGAGCGACCTGGTACCCCTGCGCGTCAACGTCGGCGAGCAGGTGCTCTCCGAGCTCCGCGCGAACCACCAGCTGGACTGGGTGATCACCTCCGAGGAGGACGCCGTCGACGGGGTGAGATCCGAGGAGTACTACGCCGCGATCGTCCTGCCGCCCACGTTGAGCCGCGACATGATGACGTTCTACTCCGGCGACTCCCCACGGATCGGGATCGACTACTACGTCAACGAGAAGAAGAACGCCCTCTCCCCGAAGATCACCGACCAGGGGGCGGGCCAGCTGGCCACCCGGATCAACAAGACCTTCGCGGCGACCCTCGGCGAGGCCGGGATGAACATCATCACCTCGCTCTCGACGTACCTCGACGACGCCGACACCCAGGTACTCCTGTCCCGGCTGCAGGCACGTGCCGACTCGATGGCGGCGCAGATGCGCGCCGGGGCGGACACCGCGACGATGTTCACCTCTCT
Source organism: Dietzia sp. 179-F 9C3 NHS (assembly GCF_045369825.1). NCBI lineage: Bacteria > Bacillati > Actinomycetota > Actinomycetes > Mycobacteriales > Dietziaceae > Dietzia > Dietzia sp. 179-F 9C3 NHS. The sequence goes on along the minus strand of NZ_JBIQES010000015.1, from coordinate 43,865 downwards.
GATCGCCTCGAGCAGGCCGTTGGTCTCCGGCGCCTCTGACACCGCGCTCGCGTCGGGCCGGGCGATCGGAGACGCCGGCGAGGCGATCGGCGGCGGTGTACAGGCCGCGTCCTCGCTCAAGGAGACCCTGGATGCTGCGACGACATCGCTGGGCGCCGCCCTCGCCACGAGCACCGAGGCCTACCCGGAGCTGTCGGCGCGAACCGACGAAGTGCTCCGTTCCCTCGACTCCGGGTCCGCGACCACGGCCGAGGCGCTCCGCACCCTCGCCGCCCGGGTGCAGACACAGACCGACCAGTACCGGCAGGTGCGCGACGGCCTGATCCGGACGGTGGGGCCGGTTGCCCCGGAGGCCACCCGGGGCGCTGTCGACCTGGTCGTCTCCAGGCTCGACGCCGCAATCGCCCGGCAGCAGGCTCTGGCCGAGGGCCTGAACTCCGCCGCCACGCGGGTGACCGACGACGCCGCCGACCTAGGGAACACCCGGCGCGAGGTGAGCGACCTGATCGAGCAGGCCAGGGCCGCGGTCCGGGGTGCGCAGGACGCGTACTCCGGCAACCTCAAGCCGAAACTCGATCGGCTCGCCGCGACGCTCTCCTCCGTCGACGACGGCATCTCGGCGATCGGGGCGGACCTGTCCGACGCCACGTCGACCTTGTCCTCGGACACCGATTCCCTGCTCGCGGCCCTCGACCGGGCGGAGTCGACCACCGCCTCCATATCGGATTCGCTCACCGACTCCGCCCGGCGATTCGAGGAGGTCTCCTCCGCGCTGTCCCGTGCTCTCGACTCCGGCGATCTCGACGCGCTCAGCCGCATGATCGGACCGGATCCGCAGGTGCTGGCGGCCACCCTGGCCGCCCCGGTGCACCTCGACCGCAACCCCGTGTATCCGGTCGTGAGCTTCGGCGCGGCGATGGCACCCTTCTATACGGTGCTGGGGCTGTGGGTGGGGGCGCTGCTGATCGTCGTGTCGATCCGCTACGACGTGCCGGAGGGCGCGGTACCCGGGAGCCCGTCGTTCACTCCGACACAGGCCTACCTCGGCCGCTACGGCATCGTCGCCGTGATCGGCTTCCTCCAGAGCTCCCTGGTCAGCCTGGGCAACATAGTCTTCGTCGGAGTCCAGCCCGCCCACCCGTTCCTGCTCATCGTGGCGGCGTGGCTGACCTCGCTGGTGTTCACGCTGCTCATCTACTCGTTCGTCGCGGCGTTCGGAAATGCCGGGAAGGCGCTCGGCGTCCTACTCCTCGTGATCCAGATCTCCGCCTCGGGCGGGTCGTACCCGCTGCCTCTGCTTCCCCAGTGGTTCCAGGACATCAGTTCGTGGTTGCCCGCGACGCACGCCATCAACGCGACGCGCGCGGCCCTCGCCGGGATCCACTCCGGGGACTACTGGTGGGATCTGGCCCACCTGGCGCTGTTCCTCGTGCCCGCGCTCCTGCTCGGGCTGGGGCTCCGCCGGTCGTTGATGGGCTACAACCGCAACCTCATGCAGGCGCTGGAGTCCACCAAGCTCATGTGATCCGGTCCAGCCGCGCGAAGGTCTCGAAGATCCGGGCGCCGTGGATCAGCGCGGCCTCGTCGAGCCGGAACCTCGGGTGGTGCAGGTCGGTCTCCTCGCTCCGGCCGTCCCACACGCCGAGGCGCAGGTAGACGCCGGGGACCTCCTCGGTGTACCAGGCGAAGTCCTCACCGCCGCTGGACTGCTCGGCGGGGCCGACGCCCTCGGGGCCCAGCACGGACTCGACGGCGCGCGCGGCGAGGTCGGCGCACTCGTCGTCGTTGACCACGGGAGGCACCCCCTGCGTGTACTCGAGCTCCACGCCCACGCCGTACGGCGCGGCGAGCTGGTCCACGGCCTCGCGGACCAGCGGCTCGACCTCGGCCCATACGTCACGGTCGGCGCTGCGCAGGGTGCCGAGTAGCTCGCCGGAGTCGGGGATGACGTTGGGGGCCTCGCCGCCGGCGGAGATCGCGCCCCAGGTGAGCACGGTTCCGCTGCGCGGGTCGACGCGGCGGCTGAGCACGGCCGGCAGGCCCGCGGCGACGGTGGCCAGGGCGTGGACGACGTCCTGCGTCTCGTGCGGCCGGGCGGTGTGCCCGCCGGCGCCGGTCAGGCGGAGACGGAGCTTGGCGTTGGACGAGGTGATGCCGCCGGCGGTCACGCCCACCTCGCCGACCTTCCGGTGCGGATCGCAGTGCAGCGCGAGGATCCGGTCCACGCCCTCCACGACGCCCTCGCGCACGCAGTCGAGGGCCCCGCCGGGCATGGTCTCCTCGGCGGGCTGGAAGATCAGGCGCACCGGACGCGGCGGCGGGTCGGCGACCAGCATCTCGGCGGCGCCGAGCAGCATGGCGGTGTGGCCGTCGTGGCCGCAGGTATGGCTCACGCCCTCGACGGTGGAGGCGAAGTCGAGGCCGGAGTCCTCGTCCATGGGCAGCGCGTCGATGTCCGCGCGCAGGCCCACCACGTCGGTGGCGGAGGCCCCCTTCGCGGCCGGGACGTCACACCACAGGCCGGTGCCCAGGTCGAACCGGCGGGGCTTCAGGCCCAGGTCGCGGAGCCGGGCCTCCACGTAGTCGGTGGTCTCGTGCTCCTCGTAGGACAGCTCGGGGTGGGCGTGGAGGTGGCGCCGCCACGCGATGATCCGCCCCTCGAGGTCGCCCGCCTCGTCGTCATTGCGGTTCTTACGTCCCAACACCCAGGACCTCCTGACAGAATTCCACCACCCGGTCCCCGAGCAGCTGCCGGTTGGCCAGTTTCACGAACTCATGACCCTCGTCCTGGAACAGCAGGATGTCCACCGGTACGCCCCGGCGGCGCAGGGCCTCGGCGGCCTGCTCGGTCTCGCTGAGCGGCACGTTGGTGTCGTGCACGCCGTGGACGAACAGCACGGGGACGTCGATGTGGTGGAAGCGGCGCAGCGGCGAGGCCTCGCGGAGCAGCTCGCGCTCCTGGAGGGGGTTGCCGTACTTGGGGTAGGCGGCCGCGGCGATCCACGGCTCGGTGGTGCGGTAGAAGCTCTGCAGGTCGCTCATCCCGCAGGCCGCGATCCCGCCCTGCCACCGGCCGGCGTGGCGGACCAGGCTCGCGTTGACCAGGTAGCCGCCGTAGGACCGGCCGGAGATGATCGCCTGGGCTGGGTCGGTGACCTCCTCCTCGACGAGGTGGAGCAGGGCGTCCTCGACGTCGTCGATCCCGGCGAAGCGGCCGTACCGGTCGTCGGCATGGCTGAAGAACCGCCCGGCGCCGGTGGAACCGCGCACGTTGGGCAGGAAGTAGTTGACGCCCACGTCGAGGCAGCGGCGGGCGATGTCGTCGTAGCCGGGGCGCGACTGGCCCTCCGGGCCGCCGTGGAGGTGGACGACGGTGGGCCCGGGACCGGCGTCGGGGTCGGCGCGGTAGAGCCAGCCGGTCAGCTCGAGCCCGTCGCGGGCCGTGAAGCGCAGGAGCTCGGGGGCCGGGTCGGGCTGGGCGGGCGGCTCGCCGATCCACCGGCGGCGGCGCACGTCGAACACCGCGACACGTGGCGGCTGGTCGAGGCTCTGGACGGTGATCGCGAGCAGGCGACCGTCGGCGGTGAGCGAGGGCGAGGAGGCCACCACCTCGGGCAGCGGCGGCCGGGCGATCACGCGGGGCCGGCGCCGCGTGAGGTCGAGGACCTCGATCTCCGACAGTCCGCCGTGCACGTTCCACAGCAGAACCGCGGTGCGCCGGTCCAGGCTCACCTCCACCTGGTCGAGGTCGGCGTCCGCGCGGTAGGCGAGCTTCCACGACTCGGTGCCGCCCTCGTCGGCCCGCACCTCGAGCAGGCCCATCCGCTCGGCCGAGTGGTCGCTGCGTACCAGCACCCGCATGGGCCGGCCGTCGCCGCCGGCGTCGAGGATCACGCCGGCGTCGGTGGTGGATCCGGTGTCGACGGGCAGCAACGGCCACCAGCGGCCGTCGGGCACGATCCGCAGCAGCTCGCGCTGGCCGCGGGCGCCCACCCGGAACAGCGCGGCGCCGTCGCGGGCATGGACCAGCGCCCCGCCCATCCGGCTGTCGACCACCGTGGACTCGCCGGTCTCCGGGTCCACGAGCCGGCCCTCGGCCAGGCCCTCGGAGTCGAAGGCGGTCACCGCGAGCAGGTCGCCGTCCCAGCACACGATCCGCTCAGTGGCGCCGCGGTTGTTGGGGACCGGGTAGCAGCCTTCGTCCTCGGGGTCGGTGGTGACCAGCCAGATGCGCTCGCGCTCACCGCCGTCGGGAGCCACCTCGCAGGCGAGCCACCTGCCGCTGGGCGAGTAGGCGACGCGGCGGACGGGGCCGTCGACCGGCAGGACCACGTCGCGCTCGGGCCCGGCCCCCTCGAACCCGCCGGGCCCGAGCGGCCGCTGCACGGCGCGCGGGAACCCGGTGCGTTCGGTCACCACGCAGGCGAGCAGCGAGCCGTCCGGGGACAGGCAGGGGGAGGTCGTGTGCCGGACCTCCAGCGGCCCGCCGGCCGCGTCGTCGGGTGGCCCCGCGGTGTCGCGGGATTCGGCCTCCTCGGTGACCTCGGTCGTGTCAGGCACGGTGAATCCAGGTGTCCTTTCCACCGCCTCCGCTCGAGGCGTTGACCACCATGGTGCCCGCCGGGGCCACGCGCGTCAGCGCGACGGGCGGAGCCGAGGCGAGGATCTCCCCGTTGGCGCCGGGCCGGAGCATGACGAAGGCGCGCATGTCGACGTGCCGACGCTGCAGCTCACGGCCGTCGAACGTGGGCAGCGTGGACAGGGGCTGCACCTCCTGCGCCACGAACCGCTCGCCGTGGCGGCGTAGCTCCTCGCGCCGCTGGTCGAGTTCGCGCGGCGAGCACTCGGGCCCCACGGTGATGTCCGAGCCGCCGTAGCCGTCGATCGGCTTGACCACCAGCTCCCCGAGCCGGTCGAGCACCTCCGCGCGCTGCGCGGGGTCCGAGCAGAGGTAGGTGTCGACCTGACCGATGAGCGGCTTCTCGCCCAGGTAGAAGTCGATGATGTCGGGCACGAGCGCGTAGATCGCTTTGTCGTCGGCAGCGCCGTTGCCGGGGGCGTTGACCACGGCCACACCGCCGTCGCGCATCGCGGCGAGCAGGCCGTGCCGCAACCGCGTGCCGTCTGCGCCTTCGGAGGAGAGCAGCATCTCCTCGTCCATACGGACGTAGAGCACGTCGATCGCCTCCCGCTCGCCACCGTCGACGCGCCACAGCCGACCCTCGTCACAGCGCAGCTCGGCCGGGGTGACCAGCGTCCCCCCGATCGCCTGGGTGACCTGGTTGAGGTCGAACGAGGACAGCTCGTCCTCGGCGATCACCACGCCGACGGTCGGCTCGCCGTCGGCCCCCTCCGGGGCGGCGGCACGCAGGGTCGCGCGGAGCATCTCGAACGCGTCCCGCGGGTCGTGGATCTCGCCGCGGGCGGCGAACTCGGGGTAGTTCTCGGCGATCCGGTCACGCAGGGCCGCTGCCATGGCGAGGCCACCGGGCATGCGCAGGTTGTCCTCGAGCACCACCCATTCGCCGGGCGCCGTGGACACGAGGTCCACGCCGGCGATCGGCGTGTGCAGCGCGCCCTCGGGCACGGCGCGGCCGGTGACGGGGCGGAAGCCGGGCGCGCGGTCGAGCGCGTCCTGCGGGACGACGCCGGCGCGGATGATCTCGCCCGGGCCGTAGACGTCGCGCAGGAACAGCTCCATGGCCCGCGCCCGCTGCTCGATGCCCGCGGAGATGCGGCCCCACTGGTCGGCGGGGACGATGCGCGGCACGGCGTCCAGTGGGAACACCTGCGGCTCGTCCTTGCCGTAGACCTTGAGCGTCACCCCGAGTTCGCGGAGCCCGGCGTCCACGCCCTTCTTCCGCTCGCGTAGCTCGTCGGCCCCCAGGTCGGAGACGGCCTTGAGCACGTCCACGTACTCGGGCCGCGGCTCGCCGTCGGTCGTGATGGCCTCGTCGTGCACGTCCTCGGTCACGGCCTCCCCGAGCGGGGAGTAGGCCGAGAGCATGGACCGCATGCCGGTGTCGTCGGCGGTGTCGCGGGGCCGGATGCGCCCGACGGTCTCGGCGAGCAGAACCGCCACCACGTCGTTGCGCCGGCCGCGGCGCCGGTGGGCGGCCCGCTGGCGCGCGGCGGAGGTGCCGGCACCCCGGATGCCGTCGAGCAGGTCCTCGACGAGCTCCCGCTCCCCCGAGGCGTCGAGCCTGTCGGACACCAGTGCGACGAGCGCGGAGAGCACCTCGGGGGCGGGGCGCGGCCGGCCGGTGTCAACGTCCACGAGGTCCCCCTCGAGGCCGGAGCGGGCGGCCCGCCAGAACGCCGCGGCGAGCAGCGTGGGTGACGGATCCTCCCAGTCCCCGCCCCCGTCCCGCCCGGCGAGGAGGGTGTCAACGAGGGCACGGAACAGCCCGGCGACGACGACGAGAGTGTCCACCGTGCTGCACGAGTCGCAGAGCCGGAGTTCCACCCCCGCCCCGTCCCGCGCGGGCCGGACGTCGATGTCGACGAGCTCCCGATCCGCCACCACTCCCGTGGCGACGAGCTCGTCCTCGGCCTCGAGGACGCCCTCGGCCGTGTCGGTGCGGACGGCGGAGAAGTGCGACGGCGACCAGCGCGCCTCGAACGCGCGCGTGGAGGCGTAGCCGGAATCCCGGCCGTCGGCCCAGTAGGGCGAGCCCGCCGACAGGGCGAGGAGCACGGGGGCGTGCGGGGCGACGCGGCGGGCCACCCACTGCGCCTCGTCGGCGTCGGCCGTCTCCACGGTCACGCGGAAGCGGGCGGCCGCGCGGGTACGGGACTCGTGGCCGGGCGCGGTGTCCGGCTCGTCCGGGTCGGTGTCGAACTCGACGCCCGGAGAGGCGAGCGCTCCGGCCGCGACGAGCCCGGTGCGGATGCCGTTGGCGGCCTCGGCGAGCCGGTCACGGCGCTCACGCACGGTCTCAGCCAGGCTGCCGAGCCGGGTGTGCTCCCCGTGGTCGACCACGACGAGCGCCCCATGGCGGGCGGCGTGGACGCAGTCGTCCCCCACGGCGGCGAGGACCTCCGCGGCCCGGCGCACGGGCCGCCGGGTCCGCAGGTCCACGAGATGCAGTTCCTCTTCGAGCCTGATCCATCGCTGTCCGGCGGTCATGCGGCCACGCTAGGGCAGCGCCGCCGCGCCCGCACCCGCAGCGTTCAGCGCCGGTTCAGTGCAGGGTCCACGTGTCCTTGCCGCCGCCCCCGTCGGAGGAGTTGACGATCATGACCCCGTCGGCGCAACCCGCGGGCGGTGTGCTACCGGGCGCGCCACACCGGCTCGCGCTTCTCGGCGAAGGCGCGCGGCCCCTCGGCGGCGTCCTCGGAGCCCATCACGGCCATCATCTCGGCGTCGCTGCGGCGCCACGCCTCGTCCTCGCCGGGCCGGGCGCCGTCCGTGATCCCCAGGGCCACGCGCTTGGTGGCCTGCACCGACAGCGGGGCGTTGGCCGCGATCACCTCGGCCAGCCCAAGCGCGGTGTCGAGCAGCTCCGCGGCGGGAACCACCCGGTTGACCAGGTGCAGCTCGTGCGCCCGGGCGGCGGTGATCGGCTCGCCGGTGAGCATCATCTCCAGGGCCACCCGGTGCGGCACCTGCTCCATGAGCCGGAACGCCCCGCCGGCGGCCGCGATGAGCCCCCGCTTGACCTCGGGCAACCCGAAGCGCGCGTGGTCGGCCGCCACCACGAGGTCGCAGGCCAGGGCGATCTCGGTGCCGCCGCCCAACGCCACTCCGTTGACGGCCGCGATCACCGGCACGGACACCGGGTGCTGGATGATCCCGCCGAATCCCCATTGCCGGTTCTCGGACGGGAAGATGTCCTCGCCGCGCATGATCGCCTTGAGGTCGGCGCCCGCGCAGAACGACTGCTCGCCGGCGCCGGTGAGCACCACCACCCGGATCTCCGGATCGGTGTCGGCCTCGTGGAGCGCCCGGCCGAGCAGGGTGCTCAGCTCGCCGTTGACGGCATTGCGGGCCTCCGGGCGGTCGAGGGTCACGAGCAGCACGTGGTCGCGGCGCTCGGTGCGGACGGCGGGGCGGTTCTCGGTGTGGGTCATGCGGACAGTGTGCCCCCGACCCACCTGCGCAACGGCGTGATCGGCGGGACGAAGGCGCAGCCGACCTCCCGCGGCGACTCCGAGCACGAGGCCGGGACGGGTGGGGGCCGCCGGGCGCGGCCCCGGGGACGGGTCGGTCGCCGCTACGGTGGGGACCACGACGAGGGCGGTGACCGCCAGGGCCAGGGTGGACAGCAGTGTTCTCACCCGGTACTCCCCCGATGTCGGGAGAACGCGACCCTTTCGGATATATTTGATTTCGGCCATCGGCCGGGGGCACCCGCCGCGGTCACGTTCTGCCGGAAAGACAGTCACGGAAATGAGGTGGCGGACATGGTCCCGACCCGTCTCGCACAGCGGCCCCAGCTCTCCGAGGAGGTGGCGGACCACGTCCGTGCCCGCATCATGAGCGGCGAGGTCCGGCCCGGGGAGTTCATCCGCCTGGACGAGACCGCGGCCACCCTCGGCGTGAGCGTGACCCCCGTGCGCGAGGCCCTGCTCACTCTGCGCGGCGAGGGCCTGGTGGACCTCGTCCCGCGCCGCGGCTACCTCGTCTCCCCGATGAGCCGCGAGGACGTCGAGGACATCTTCTGGCACCTCACGACTCTGGCCACCCGGATCGCCGACCGCGCCATCGAGCGCTTCACCCCCGAGGAACTGGACCACCACGCGCGCCTGGTGGAGGACTTCGAGGCCGCCGTGCGAACCGGGGACGCCGACGGCGTCGTCGGCGCCCAGTACGCCATCCACCGCTCGATCAACCGGGCGTCGCGCTCGGACAAGCTCGCCCGCTTCCTGTCCACTGCGGCCCGGTACCTGCCGTACCGGCTCTACGCCGAGGACGAGCAGTGGCGCACGACCGCGCTCGAGGACAACCGGCGCATGCTCACGGCGCTCCGCGACCGCGACGTCGCCACCGCCCACGCCGTGATCGAGACCGAGTACGCCAACGGCGCCCGGCTGCTCATCGACCACCTCGAGCAGGCCGGTGTGTGGGACGACGCCGAGGCCGGGGCCGAACCCGGAACCTAGTCCGCCGCGCTCACATTAGCCCGCGGCCCGTCCGGGGCGAGCTCGCCCACCGAGACGGCCACGAGTACGCCGACCGGCAGCATGAGCAGCAGCGCCGGCACCGAGCTCACGCGCGCGATGAACAGCGCCTGGTCCCGGGTCTCGGCCAGCGAGAGCCGCCCCCTAAGCACGGTGCGCACGCAGCTGAAGAGCGTGAACACCGAGAGGCCGACGAGCGAGCCGACCTGACCGGACAGGTCGACGACGGGGCTCTTCGCCTTGGGGAGGTGGAAGACCATGGGCCTGCTCGGACCGGATCAGACGCCGACGGAGCCGTGCTCGGAGCGCAGCGTGCCCTTGACGACCTTGCCGCTGGCGTTGCGCGGCAGCTCTTCCACGTGGACGAGGTCCTTGGGCAACTTGAAGCCGGCGAGCCGCTCGCGCAGCCACTCGGTGAGCTCGTCGAGCGTGAGGTCGGGCCCGTCGGCCTCATTCTGGGCGACGACGGCGACGGGGACCTCGCCCCATTTGTCGTCCTTACGCCCGATCACGGCGACCTCGCGGACGCGCGGGTGGCCGGCGATGGTGTTCTCCACCTCGGTGCAGTAGATGTTCTCACCGCCGGAGATGATCATGTCCTTCTTGCGGTCCACCACGTAGACGAAGCCCTCCTCGTCCATGCGGACCAGGTCGCCGGAGTGGAACCAGCCGCCCTCGAAGGCCTCGGCGGTCTCCTCGGGCTTGTTCCAGTAGCCCTTCATCATGGTGGGGCCGCGGTAGACGATCTCGCCGACCTCGCCCTGCGGAACGGGCTCGCCGAACGGGTCCACGACGCGGGCCTGAACGGTGGGGATGACCTTGCCCACCGAGCCGAGCTTGCGGATCGCGTCGTCGCCGTCGAGGGCGCACGTGATGGGGCTCATCTCCGTCTGGCCGAACACCGCGCAGTTGAGCGCGTCCGGGAACGTCTCGGCCATGGCGCGCAGAATGGTGTCCGTGGACGGGGCGGCGCCCCAGGAGATGTTGCGGAGCGAGAGGTTCCGCGGGTTGGCCTGCTGCTCGGCGCACACGGCCTGCCACTGGACGGGCACGAGAAAGATGCTCGTGATCTCCTCGGCCTCGAGGGTGTCGAGCAGGCCCGCCGGGTCGAAGGCCTGGAGCGGGTGGATCACGGTGACACCGCCGAGCTGGAGGCTCGGAGCGATCGAGCCGAGCGCGGCGATGTGGAACATCGGGGCGGCGCACAGGGCGCGGCCCTCCTCGTCGAACAGGCGGAACACCCGGATGCAGGTGAGCGACTGGGCCGTGAGGTTCTCGTACGAGAGCATGGCGCCCTTGGGGCGGCCCGTGGTGCCGGAGGTGTACATGATGAGCGCGGTGGCGTCCTCGGGGACGTCGACCCGCGCGTGCGGCTCGCCGGCCTCGGCGAGCGCGTCGGCGTAGGTGGTCTGTTCGGGCGTGCCCGACTCGCCGCCGATGACGATGTGGTCGCCCGGCTCCTCGCCCTGCGCGCGGATGGCGCCGACCAGCGGGGCCAACATGGCGTCGGTGACGACGACCTTGGGTGCGCAGTCGCTCACGAGGTAGGCCAGCTCCGGCGGCGTGAGCCGGAAGTTGACCGGTACCGCGATCGCGCCGAGCAGGTTGATGCCGAGGACAGCCTCGATGAACTCGGGGGTGTTGAGCGTGATGAGCATGACCCGGTCGCCCTCGCCCACGCCGCGGCGCGCGAGCGCGGCGGCGAACTTCCCGCTGCGCTCGTGAAGCTGCGACCAGGTGGTGGTCTGGCCGAGGTAACGCAGAGCCTCGCCGTCGGGGTTCATCTCGGCGTGGGTCGCCACCCAGGTGTTCCAGTTGTTGCGCCGGGCGGCGTGGAGGTCGGCGATGGGGTCGGGGGCGGCGGTGGTCATGGCTACGGCCTTTCGTGAGGTGGGTACCGGCAGGCGGGTCGGTGGGGTGGCGAGACTCTCGGCTCAGGCGAAGTCGGGACGGCGTTTCTCGAGGATCGAGGCCACGCCCTCGGCGAAGTCGGGCGAGACGAGCAGTTCGCACTGCCCCTCGTGCTCACGGCCGAGCGTCGCCTCGAGCTCGGTGAGCGCGGCCAGGGTGACGGCCCGCTTGGTCAGTTCCAGCGCGCGACGCGGGCCGCGGGCCAGGCGCCGCGCGAGCTTGGCGGCAGCCGCGTGCAACTCCGCTGCGGGCAGGACGTCCACCACGAGGCCCACCTCGCTGGCCTCGGCGGCCGAGACGGCATCGCCGCACAGCAGCATCCGCGAGGCCACGGCGCGACCCACCGACGCCGGCAGCAGGACGCTGGCACCACCATCGGGCATGAGGCCGATGTTGGTGAATGCGAACAGCAGGTAGGCGTCGTCCGACATGACCATCAGGTCGGCGGACAGAGCCAGCGAGACGCCGACCCCGGCAGCCGGGCCGTTGACCGCGGCGATCACCGGCACGGGTGCGGTGAGCACGGCCCGGACCAGGGTGTTGGCGGCGTCCATCGTGGCCTCGACCGGCGGCGCCGTCCCCGCCTCGGCCTGCTCACGGGCGGCCTGGAGGTCGGCGCCGGTGGTGAAGGCGCCGCCCTCGCCGGCGAGGAGGATCACGCGGGTGCCGGGGTCGGCGGCCACCTCGGTGATCGTCTCGCCGAGCGCGCAGAGCGTCGCGTAGTCGACCGCGTTCATCCGGTCGGGCCGGTCGATGGTCACGGTCACCACGCCGAGGTCGTCGCGTTCGACGCGGAGTGCCTCGCATCCGGAAGCGGTCATCGGACGGACCCCGTCGCCGTCACCATGCCGCCCAGGCGTGCGGTGATGATCTCCTCGGCCTCGGCCATCATGCGGTCCACGAGCTCGCCGCACGTGGGCACGTCGTCGATGAGGCCCTGGCACTGCCCGGCGGTCCAGATGCCGGCGTCGAGGTCGCCGTCCTCGAAGACCTTTCGACCGCGGGCGCCGGCCACGAGGTGCTGGATGTCGGAGAACTCGCAGCCCTCCGCCTCCTTGGCCACGACCTCGGCCGAGATGGCGTTGGCGGCCACCCGGGCGGTGTTGTGCAGGGTGCGGAAGATGAGCGTGGTGTCCAGCTCGGTGTTGGCCACGATCTGCTGTTTGACCTGCTCGGCGACCGGCGACTCGGCGGTGCACATGAAGCGGGTGCCCATGTTGGCGCCGTCGGCGCCGAGGGCGAGCGCGGCCACGAGCCCGCGGGCGTCGGCGATACCGCCGGAGGCCAGTACAGGGATCGTGAGCCTGGCCGTCGCGGCCGGGATGAGCACGAGCCCGGGGACGTCGTCCTCTCCGGGATGGCCGGCGCACTCGAAGCCGTCGATCGACACGGCGTCCACGCCGAGCTGCTCGGCCTTGATCGCGTGCCGCACCGAGGTGCACTTGTGGATCACCTTGATGCCGGCCTCGTGGAACACCGGTAGGTGATCCTTGGGATTCGACCCGGCGGTCTCGACGATCTTCACGCCGGACTCGACGATCGCCTGCCGGTACTCGGCGTACGGCGGCGGGGAGATCGCGGGCAGGATCGTGAGGTTGACACCGAAGGGCTGGTCGGTCATCTCCCGGCAGCGGGCGATCTCCTTGACCAGGTCCTCGGGGGTCGGCTGGGTGAGCCCGGTGATGATGCCCAGGGCGCCGGCCTCGGAGACGGCGGCGGCGAGCTCGGCGCGGCCGACCCACATCATGCCGCCCTGGACGATGGGGTGGCGGACCCCGAATTCCTCGGTGAAGCGGGTACGGATCATGGCTGGACCTCCTCGTAGGTGCCGCCCGAGGCGGCCTTCCCGCGTCCCCGCGGCGTCCGCACCGCGTCGTAGATATAGGCCCCGGGCACTGACATGGGCGAGGGGTTCCTTTCCGGGATCTCGTGGATTCGATCACATATATCTGTGAATCACGGTTTACTATGGCCACTGTAGCGGCTGTTGTCAAGATCACACCGCGTTACGACGAGGCCCACGAGACAGCCGAGAGGTGGTGACCGTGACGACACTCCCCGCGCACCGCGGCCCCCTCGACGGTTCGCTCCCCGCGCCCGAACCGGGCTCCCGACGTGCGGAGATCGCCCTCGCGGCGGCCGAGGAGTTCACCCTGCGCGGCTACCACTCGACGCGGGTCGAGCACATCGCCGAACGCCTCGCCGTGACGCCCGGCGCGCTGTACCGGCACGTCCAGGGCAAGTACGAGATGTTCCGCGACGCGGTCTTCACCCTCGTCGTCGAGCTCGACGCCGCCGCGGGCACCGGCGACCTCGAGGCGCTCGTCGACGCCGTCACCCGCGCCACCCTCGTCCACCGCTCCCGCGGCGCCCTCTACCGCTGGCACGGCCGCTACCTCAGCCCCGAGGACCGGGCCGCGGTCACCGCGGTCTTCGAGCAGATCCGGTCCCGCGTCACCGACGCCGTCCGGGCTCACCGGACCGGGCTCGACGTAGACCCCCGGGGCTCCGGCTCGGCCGCCGGCGCGATCCTCGCCGCCGTCGCCTCCCTCGGCGACCACCGCGTCGCCGTCGAGCCCGACGACGCCGTGGCCCTCATGACCGCGATCGCCCGCGACCTCGCCGCCTGGACGCCGGGTCCGCCGCCCGCGCCGGCCGCCGACACCTCCTCCGCCCGCTTCTCCGCCGCCCCGAGCCCCGCCGTACCGCGCCTGCGCGGCGGTGCGGCCACCCGGGAGGCCGCGCTCTCGGCCGCGATCGCCCGCTTCCACCTGTCCGGCTACGACGACGTGACGATGGAGGACATCGGCGCCGACGTCGGCGTCAACGCCTCCGCGCTGTACCGTCACTTCCCCGGCAAGTCGGCGCTGCTCGCCGCCGCGGTGTCCCGCACCGCCGCGTTCGTCGAACGGATCCTCGACGAGCACGCCGCCCTGCACGCCCCGGGCGACGACCCCGCGGAGGTCCTCGACGACCTCCTGGGCGGGTACGTCACGGTGGCGCTCTCCCACGGACCCGAGCTCATGCTCTACCACTCCGAACTCGGCACGCTCGAGCCCGACGACCGCCGCCGCCTGCGCCGATCCCAGCGCGCGCAGCTCGACCGCTGGGCCGGTCTGCTGCGCGAGGCGGTGCCGGGCACGAGCGACGAAACCGCGCGGATCCGCGTGCACGCGGCGCTGGCGATCGTCCTCGACGGTGGCCGCATGGTCGGCTACCACCCCGCCGCCGGGGGCCGGTTCGGAGAGCTCGCACGGATCCCGCTCCGGCCGGGCGACTGAGTTAGATTCGAACACTTGCGCTACCTCTGGGGCGTCGGTTAGAGTCGTACACAGATTCGAACCAGGGGGGTTCGGCGGTCTGCCCGAGGGGGGTGGGTGCGATGACGGTCCTGTCCATGCCCGCGGCCTCGCCGTTGGCGTCGATGTCGCTGACCGAGCTCGTCGAGGCGTCCCGGGAGTTCACGCTGGACCAGAACCTGGCCGCGGTGGACCGCATCGACGCGGTGTTCGCGATGGTCTGTGCCGTCACCGCCCGCACCGAGGCCGAGGACATCCGGCGTGACGACGAGGATGCCGCCGCCGGCCGCCCGCAGCGACCCGGGTACGCCCGACTGGCCCCCACCCGCCTGGCCCGTTCGCACGTGTCCACCGCGATGGGCCTGCCGACCTGGCACGCCGACCGCATGATCACCGCCGCCGTCCAACTCCACACCCGCCTGCCCCTGCTGTCGCAGCACGCCCGCGACGGGGTATTCGACGAGGCCCTGCTCGTGGACCTGGCCTGCCGATTGGCCGGCGTACCCGACGATCTCGTCGGCGACGTCGAACGGCAGGTCGTCACCGGACTGCGGACCCAGATCGACGACGGCGACCCGCCCACCCGCAGCTCCCTGGGCGGACGCATCGACCGCGCCATCGAGAGCTGCGACCCGGACGAGGTGGACCGCCGCAACGAAGCCGCCCGCGACAAGCGCCGGGTCACCTTCCGCCCGCAGGGCGAGGGCCTGACCTCGATGTGGGCCCTGCTACCCGACCAGGACGCCGCCACCCTCGAAGCCCGGCTGCGTGACACCGCCGCCACCGATGCCGAGGCCGACCCCGGCGACGAGCGCACCACCGCCCAGCGCCTCGCCGACGCCCTGACCGACCTCGGCACCCGGTCGCCCGCCGGCGACTACCACGACGGCGACTGCGACTGCGGCGACGCCGCCGCTTCCGGCGACCACTCCCCGTCCGGCGACGGCCCCGCCCGACCGGCCCGCGGAGCCCGCTCGGGCCGACTGCAGGTCACCGTCATCGCCGCCGCAGCCCAGGGCCTGCCCCAGCGCGTGGAGTTCGTCCGCGGGGCCTACGCCAGCTTCGACTGGCTGTGCAACCAGGTCCTGGCAGAGGAGAACGGCGCCACCCGCTTCGACCTCATCGACCCCGCCATCGGCGCCCAGGACGACTCACTGGACGCCCTCAAGTACTTCATCTCCGACGCCCTCAAACGCCGCATCCGCCAGCGGGACGGCACCTGCCGCCACCCCGGATGCACCGTCAGAGCCGAGGACTGTGAGGTCGACCATGTCCTGGCCTTCCACCACGCCGACCCCGCCGAGGGCGGGCCCACCGCCGAGTGGAACCTGGTCTGCCTGTGCAAGATGCACCACCAGGAGAAGACCTTCGGCCCCTGGAGCTACCTACCCGGACCCCGCGGGGACGGCGAGCTGATCATCCGCACCGACACCGGCCACGAGTACCGAACACAACCCGGCGGCATGCTCGCCCTGGCCCGCGAGCAACTCCGCGAGGCCACGCTCAGACGCCTGGCCGAACGGCCCCACCGCCGCCACTACCCACCACACGACACCGCCGGCTAGTGGCTGGGCGTGTGTGCCACCGGGCAGCCGCCGAGACGCTCGCGCGGCATGATCGGGTGCGCTCCGAGGTCCGCCGGCCGGTAGCCGGTCGGATAGCCCGGGTATGTGCGGTTCTCCGTGCCCGTGGTGCCGTACTCCTCGCGGCGGACCGGCAACCACCGCACGACCTTCGACCGGGCGCGCAACGCGGCGTGCCCCGCCCGTCGCAGCGCGGCCGGCTGACGCGGGAAGCCGAAGGCGCGGGTCATGTCGTCGTCCACCAGGGCGAGCACGGCTCTGCGGACCGCCGGCCGCAGCGGCGTGGGGTACCACGAGCACATGAGGTCGAGCGTGTCCGTGCCGATCTTCTCGTTGTCCGGGTCGTAGCGGAAGGTCTGCTCCTCGTAGTCGTCGCGCCACCGCCGGAAATCGCCCATGTCCTCGGGGATGTCGGCGATGTTCATCCTCTGGCCCACCCCGCGGTAGAAGTGGAACGCGGCCAGCCGCTCGTGCGGGTGCAGGCGCCGCCAGCCGAAGGAGTCGATCCACTCGAGCGGCTCGTAGATGAACGTCGAGAGCACGTACAGCATGTCGTCGCCCGAGATCTCGTACCGCGCGTGCTGCCGGTTGATCACCCGCAGCGACTCCCTCCCGCGCGCCGAGTCGTAGCCGTGCTCCACGAGTTCGGCCATGAGCAGCGCCGTGTCGTCGTAGCGCTTCTGCGGCGCGTCGCGGAACTGGCCGGCCTCCTCGAGCACCCGGGACACGCTCGGCACGCAGAAGGTGCGGTACAGCGCGAACTCCAGCGAGCGCTGGTAGTCCCACGGGAACTCGTAGGCGGCGGTGATCCGGTGGATCTCCGGGGCGTCGGCCACGGGGTCGAGCGAGGCGATGAGGTCACGCCAGTACCAGCGGCCGGGCCGGCGCGGCACGTCGGCCGTGAGCGGGTGATCCGCCGTCGCGTCGGCGAGCAGCTCGGCCGGGATCGGACCGAAGACGCCCGGGGCGGCCTCCGTCGCAGGCCTCTCGGCTGTCGTCGTCATGTGCCGTCACCGCTTCCCGTGCACGTTGGCCAGCATCCACTTGACCACCTTCATGTCGCGCGGCTTGCGCGTCATGGTCATGAGGTTCATGGGCGCCTGGAACTTCTGGACCGTGATGGCCTTGGGCCGCGAGAACTCGCGCAGGCCGTCGGCCCCGTGGATGCGGCCGAAGCCCGAGTCGCCCGAGCCGCCGAACGGCAGGGTGGGGATGGCGGCAAAGGCGAGAAAGGCGTTCACCGAGACGCCGCCCGCGTTGAGCTTCTCCGCCAGCGCCAGGCCCCGCTTGCGGTTCTTGGTGAAGATCGCGCCGCCGAGGCCGTAGGTGGTGGCGTTGGCCTTCTGCACGCCCTCCTCGAGGTCGGCGACGGAGTTGATGACGACGGTGGGGCCGAACGTCTCCTCCGTGACGGCCAAGGAGTCCTCCGGGACGTCCACGAGCACGACCGGCTCGACGACCCGCTCGCCCACCGAGTCCGCGCCGCCGACGACGGCCGTGCCGCCCCTGGCCAGCGCGTCGTCGACGTGGCGACGGACGATGTCGACCTGCCCGGGCAGCGTCATGGGGCCGTAGCTCGAGGTCGAGCTCGTGCCGGGGATGAGTGCCGTGACCTTGCCCGTGACACGGCGGACGAAGTCGTCCCGGACCTCCTTGTGCACGTAGATCCGCTCGACGCCCGCGCAGGTCTGGCCGGCATTGCCCATCGCGCCGAACACGGCCTGGTCGGCCGCAGCCTCGAGGTCGGCGTCGCGGTCCACGAGCATCGCGTCCTTGCCGCCGGCCTCGATGACGACCGGGGTGAGCGTCTCGGCGCACGCGGCCATGACCTTGCGTCCGGTCGCGGCCGAGCCCGTGAAGGCCAGCTTGTCGACGCCCGCGGTGCACAGCGCCGCGCCGGTGGAGCCGTCGCCGGTGATCGTCTGGAACAGCGGCTGGGAGGCGCCGAGCGAGTTCCACACGTCGGCCAGCCAGACGCCGACGCCCGGCGTGTGCTCACTGGGCTTGAAGATCACCGCGTTGCCCGCGGCCATGGCGTAGGTGAGCGTGCCCATGGGCGTGAAGACCGGGTAGTTCCACGGCCCGATCGCGCCCACGACCCCGTACGGCTGGTACTCGACGTACGCGGCGTGATTGCTCATGAGCAGGCCGGCCGAGACCGAGCGACGGCGCAGCACCTTGTCGGCGTTCTTGGCGGCCCAGTCCAGGTGGCTGATCGCGAGCATCACCTCGAGGGTGGCGTCCTCCTCCGGCTTGCCCGTCTCCACGGAGATGAGCGTGGCCAGCTCCTCGGCGCGAGACGCGATGGCCCGCTTGTACTCGAGCAGCCACTCTCGGCGGCCGCGCGGGCCCTGGTTGGCCCACCACCGCGCGGCACCCCTGGCCCGTTCGACCGCGAGCGCCACCTCCTCCGGACCGGCGATCGGGTACTCGGCCAGGGGCGCGCCGTCGCGCGGGTCGACCTTGGCGAACGTGCGGTCGGCGGTGCTGTTGGTGGGCTCGGTGGTCGTCATCAGTGGTCCTCCCGTTTCAGATCACATATATTTGATGTAGCGTACCGTGATACGGGCCACAGTAGTCCACCGGAGACCGTTCCGACCACCCCCAACCCAGACCCCCGACACGAGAAGACGAGGCGAGACGTGTTCGACATCTTCACCGACGAGCAGAAGGACTTCGCGAAGTCGATCGACGACTTCTGTGCCCGCGAGATCGGCGACCCCGAGAAGCGGCGCGAGCTGCTCGGCGAGGGCGGCACCCACTCGCCCGAGATCTACGCGAAGATGGCTGAGCTCGGCTGGCTCGGCCTCACCGTCCCCGAGGAGTACGGCGGCTCGGACGCCGGCGCCGTCGAGATGTGCGTGTTCCTCGAGCGCGCCATGCGCGGCCTCGCTCCCATCGGCGGTATCGGCCCCACGCTCATCACCGCCGCCGCTTACCAGAAGTTCGGCAGCGAGGAGCAGCGCAGGCGCGCCCTCGAGCTGGTCGTGAACGGCGGAACGCTCTCCATCTCCATGTCCGAGCCCGGCGCCGGTTCCGACGTCGCGGCCCTGCGCTGCAAGGCCGAGCGCGACGACTCAGGAGACTGGGTGATCAACGGCCAGAAGACCTGGTGCTCCAACGCCCACTTCGCCGATCGCATCCTCCTGGTCGCCCGTACCTCATCCGCCGGCGCCAAACACGAGGGCATCACCATGTTCGACGTGCCCGCCGACGCCCCGGGCCTACAGATCACCGGCATCGAGACCATGGGCGGTAAAGAGGTCAACGACCTGTACTTCACCGACGTCCGACTCCCCGCCGACGCCGTGGTCGGCGAGGTCGACGGCGGCTGGGCGCAGTTGATCACCGGTCTCAATACCGAACGCCTCATCCTGGCCGCCATGCAGCTCGGCTTGTCCCAGCGCGCGTTCGACGACTGCCTCGCCTTTGTCCGCGAACGCGAACAGTTCGGCCGCCCCATCGGCTCCTTCCAGGTGTTGCGCCACCGACTCGCCGACCTCGCCACCGAGATCGAGGCCACCCGCCTGCTCGTCTACGCGGTGGCCAGGAAGGTCGACGCCGACCCCACGGCGCTCTTCCCGCGCGAGGCATCCATGGCCAAGCTCAAGGCCACCGAGTTGAGCAAGCGCGTCACCCTCGAGTGCATGCAGTCCATGGGCGGCTACGGCTACGCCACCGAGTACGGCATGGAGCGCATGGTCCGCCAGGCCGTGGTGTCCACCATCTACGGCGGCACCAACGAGATCCAGCGCGACATCATCGGAAAGACCTACGGCCTGTGAGCCCCGACGAGCTGGCCGCGATCCGGGCGCTCGAGACCGTGCCGCCCGCCCGGATCTCCGCGCTCTGGGACGCATGCGCGCCCGCGTCGATCCAGGACATCGCCGGCAGCCGCTGGCGGGGCACCGGCCTGGACACCGGCCACCCCATGTTCGGGATGCTCGGGAAGATGCGCTGGTGGGGCAAGGACTTCACCGACCCCCGGAAGGTGGACCCGATCCTCGTCACCGACGACTCCGGCGCGATCGTCCCCGACACCTCCGCGACCGGCGGCGGAGGGGCGGCGCTGTGGGAGGTGACGTTCCGGGGACGCCCGTGCGCGTCCATGGTGTACGACCGGCTGCCGGTGATCGATCACTTCGTCGTCGCCACCACCGACGACACCGGGCGCGCCACCACCCTCCTGGCCGTGATGAACGGCCGGGGCACCGTCCACGAGGGCGAGCATTTCTGGTTTGTGCTCGAGCGCGTGGGGTAGCCGGCCGGGCGGGGCGCCCGGGTGCGGGGGACGACGACGAGGCCCACACTGGGGGCATGAATCCGACCGCCCCGTACCCCGCCCGTATCGCCGTCCAACTCCAGCCGCAACACGCGCCCGACTACCAGATGCTGCGCGACGCCGTCCGACGCTGCGAGGACGCCGGCGTCGACGTGGTGTTCAACTGGGACCATTTCTTCCCGCTCTACGGCGACCCCGACGGCGCGCACTTCGAGTGCTGGACCATGCTCGCCGCGTGGGCCGAGCAGACCGAGCGCGTGGAGATCGGTGCCCTGGTCACGTGCAACACCTACCGCAACCCCGACCTGCTCGCCGACATGGCCCGGACAGTGGACCACATCTCCGGCGGTCGCCTCATCCTGGGGCTGGGCGGGGGCTGGTTCGACCGCGACTACACCGAGTACGGCTACCCCTTCGGCACCAGGCGCTCCCGGCTCGACGCGCTGGGTGAGTCGCTCGAGCGGATCGAGGCGCGGTTCGCCCGACTCACCCCGCCGCCCACGCGCGACATCCCGGTGCTCGTCGGCGGAGGCGGCGAGAAGCGCACCCTGCGGCATGTGGCCCGGCACGCCGACATCTGGCACTCGTTCGTGGACGTGGAGACCTACCGGCACAAGGCGTCGGTGCTCGCGCGGCACTGCGATGAGGTCGGCCGCGACCCGGGCACGATCGAGCGGTCCACCGAGCTGGGCCGCGCGGAGTCCGCGCACGAGGCGCGGCGCCTGGCGGACGCGCTGTACGCGGAGGGGGTCTCGTTGTTCACGGTAGGCGTCAGCGGCCCCGACTACGACCTGTCGCTCGCCGAGGCACTCGTGGCCTGGCGCGACGGCCGCTGAACCTGGCTGCGCGAGAGGTGTGGTCCCGGCTCAGCCGCCCTTGACCGCGCGGTCGGCGCGGCGCCAGCTGCGGTAGGTGACCGCCGACACCGCGAGCATGAGCGCCAGCACGAGCGAGGCCCAGACCGACGGCCGGCCGCTCACGATGAGGCCGACGGCGTTGACCAGCGCGATGAGGGTGAAGAAGCCGACGAAGCCGCCCACGAGCTCGATTCGCTGGCGTGTGGCGATCGCGTCGGCGCCGCGGCGGGGTCCGCCGCCACCCGTCCGGGCCACGGCGGTCAGCTCTTGAGGCCGCCGGCGGTGAGGCCGGAGACGATGCGGCGCTGGAAGATGAGCACCATCACGACGAGCGGGACGGTCACCAGCGCGCCGGCCGCCATGATCGCCGAGTGCGGCGGCATGTACGGGTTGTCGCCCGCGAACCGTGCGATGGCGACCGTCACCGGCTCGGTGGCACGGGTCGAGAGCTGGCTCGAGAGCATGAACTCGTTCCAGGTGAGGATAAACGCGAGGATCGCGGTGGTGAAGATCGCGGGCGCGGCCAGCGGGAAGATGATCTTGAGGAAGGCCTGGCTGCGGGTGGCGCCGTCCACACGCGCGGCCTCCTCGAGCTCCCACGGCAGGTCGTTGAAGAACGAGGTGAGGGTGTAGATCGTCAGCGGCAGCGCGAACGAGACGTTGGGGATGATGAGCGCCTGGTAGGTGCCCATCCAGCCGATGTTCGTGAAGAGCTGGAACAGGGGCGTGACGAGCGCGACGCCGGGGAACATCGACGCGGCCAGGATGAGGCCCGTGACCGCGAACTTGCCGCGGAAGTCGATCCTCGCCAGCGCGTAGGCGGTGAAGATGCCCGCGGTGATGGCGATGGCGGTGGTCACGGCGCCGATGAGGACCGAGTTGACGATCGCCGAGAGGAAGTCGTTGCCCGCGTGAGTCGACAGCGCGTCCTTGAAGTTGTCGAGAGTCACATGGGTGGGCAGCGGGTTGGTGGAGTAGACGTACGCCTTGTCCCGCAGGGCCGTGATGACCATCCAGTAGAACGGCGCGAGCCCCCAGACCAGGATGAGCAGCGCGCCGAGGTAGAGGCGCACCTGCGGCAGGATCGGTCGGCGCGGCGGCCGGACGGGCTCGGTGCGCTGCGCCTCCGCCGTCTCGGCCGGCCGGTTCTCCGGCGTGCTCATCGGATCTCCTCCTTCTTGCCGGTGCGGTCCTCGACGACGTTGGCGCCGAGCCATTTGACCATGACGAAGGCGACGACAAAGACGAGGAGGAAGACAAGCGTCGACACCGCCGAGGCACTGTTGAAATTGCCGGTCCGCATCTCGTTGACCACGAGCATGGACACCACGGCGGTGTCCGAGGCCGAGTTCGGGGAGACCATGATCACCGGCAGGTCGTACATGCGGAGCGCGTCGAGGGTGCGGAACAGGATCGCCACCATGAGCGCGGGCTTGACCAGCGGCAGGGTGATGCGGGTGAGCTGCTGCCAACGGGAGGCGCCGTCGACCCGCGCGGCCTCATACACGTCCCCGGGGATCATCTGCAGGCCCGCCAGGATGAGCAGCGCCATGAAGGGCGCGGTCTTCCACACGTCGGCGGCGATGATCGCCACGCGCGACCAGAAGGGGTCGGTGGTCCACGAGATGCTCGCGCCGGTGAGCGAGTTGACGATGCCCCGGTCGGCGAACATGAACGCCCAGAGCTTGGCGGTGACCGCGGTGGGGATGGCCCAGGGGACGAGGACGGCCGCGCGCAGCAGCGAGCGGCCCCAGATGCTCTTGCCCATGACCACGGCCATGGCGAACCCGAGCAGCGTCTCCAGCGAGACGGTGGTGACGGTGAAGATGACGGTGTTCTGGAGCGCCGGCCAGAAGTCCATCGCGGAGGTGCCCGGCGGGCAGGTGCGGGGCTCCCCCGTCGCGGTGGTGCCGCAGGTCTGGGTGAGCCAGTAGAGGTAGTGCTGGAACCCGGCCCAGCCCCCGTCGGTGAACATGCCGGTGGACGGGTCGATCCCCCGATCCGCCCGGAACGACAGGTACAGGGCGCGCAGGATCGGGTAGCCGATGATCACCGCCAGGAGCAGCAGCGCAGGCCCGACCATCCAGATCGGGCGCCAGTCGAACTTCTTGACCGGAGCCGGGACCGACTCTCTGTCGTCATCGATCGAGAGGACGTTGGCCGTCATCCACGACTCCTCCGTTTGGGTCACCACGACGGCGGCGGACCGCCGGTGAAGAGACTAGCGGCCGGTCCGGGCCCCGTGAGGCCCGGACCGGCCGACAGACCGGACGCGGTCGATTCCTTCCGGACTAGCCGCTGGCCTGCTCGATGGCCGCGGACATGTCCTGGAGCGCCTGCTCGACGTCCTTGTCGCCCTGGATGGCGGCGTAGGCGTTGTCCTGGATCGCCTTGGTGACACCCGGGTAGAACGGCGTGACCGGACGCGGCTCGGCGTTCTCCAGCGCCTGCTTGAGCGCCTCCATGTAGCCGAACTGCTCCTGCAGGCCCTCGTCGTCGTAGATCGAGGAGAGGACCGGCGGGAAGGAGTTCTGGGCGAACTCCATCTGCGTCTCTTCGCTGATGATGAACTCGAGGAACGCCTTGGCGGTGGCCTTGTTCTCCGAGTTGACGTTGATGGCGTTGTTGTAGCCGCCGAGGGTCGACTTGCCGGTGCCGTCCTTGCCGAGGATCGGCGCGACGTCGAAGCGGTCGGCGACCTCGGTGGTCTCGCCCGTCATGCCCTGCTCGTACATGTACGGCCAGTTGTAGGCGTACATCGAGTCACCGGCGAGGAACGCCTGGGCGGTCTCCTCCTCGGTGAAGCCGTTGGCGGCCGGGTTGATGGTGCCGTCCTCGTAGGCGGTGACCAGGGCCTGCAGGCCCTCGCGGGTCTCCTCGGAGTCCAGCTCCGGGGTCGCGCCGTCGTCGCCGACGACCTTCCCGCCCCAGCTGTTGATGAACTGGGTCGTGGCGACCGAGAGTCCCTCGTACTGGCTCAGCTGCGTGTCGAGGCAGGGGATGCCCTCCTCCTCGGCGCGACTGCACGAGTCGACGAGTTCCTGCCAGTTGGCGGGCGCCTCGGGCTGGAGGTCGGTGCGGTAGTAGAGCAGTTGCGCGTTGGTGTTCTGCGGGACGGCGTACAGCGTGCCGTTGTAGGTGGCCGAGTCGACGGTGGCCTCGAGGAGTCCGGAGGTGTCGATCTCGGTCTCGCCCTCGATCGGCTGCAGCCAGCCGTTGGCGGCGAAGTAGGCGGTGTCGGTGACGTCGAGCGCAAAGACGTCGTACTCGGTGCCGCCGGCCTGCAGCGACTGCGTGAGCGTGTCGCGCTGCTGGTCCTGCTCGGCGGGGAGCTCGACGAAGTTCACCTGCTGGTCGGGGTTCTGCTCGTTCCACCGGTCGATCACCGGGCGGAGGGTCTCGGCGTCGTTGCTGCCCATCGCGAAGGTGATGGGGCCGACGCCGTCGGTGCCCTGCGACGCCTGGCCGGAATCCGCGCCACCGTTGCCGTTGTCGGTGCTGCCGTCGTCACCGCCACACGCCGCCACGGAGAGCGCGACGATCGACGCGACCGCGGCCCCCTTGAAGATCCTGCCGAATCCGGCCATGAAACCACTCCTGTTCGTCGGCTGATGTGAGACGGGACCTGTGTCCACGCTCACAACGTCCTGAGGGACTCTAGCGCAGCCGACCACCCGTGGCGTCACACTCGCCACATCTGTACCAGGTCGCGACCGAATCGTGACCTCCGGGCCGGGCCGCTCCCGGCGCCGCGCTCAGCGCAGGCGCTCGCCCGTCTCGGCGTCGAAGAAGCGGACCCGGCCCTCCTCCGCCCGGAACCGCACCCGGTCGCCCTTGACGGGGTGGTCGGCGGACTCGGCGCGGTAGACCAGCGGGTGCCCGTCGGGCGCGGAGCAGTGCAGGTAGCTGTCGGCACCGAGCTCCTCCACCAGGTCGACGGTGGCGTGCATGCCCTCGTCGTCACCCGACACCAGCCGCAGGTGCTCAGGGCGGACGCCGATCGTCACCCGCTCGCGGGCACCGGAGGGCACGGGGACTCGGATGCCGTCGAGGTCCACGGCCCCGTCGACCACGCGGGCGTCGAAGAGGTTCATGGCCGGGGAGCCGATGAACCCGGCGACGAAGGCATTGGTCGGGTTGTCGTACAGCTCGCGCGGCGAGTCCACCTGCTGGAGCCGCCCGTCCTTGAGGACGGCCACACGGTCGCCCATCGTCATGGCCTCGACCTGGTCGTGGGTCACGTAGATCATCGTGGTGCCGAGCTCGCGCTGCAGCTTCGCGATCTGCGCTCGGGTGGCCACGCGGAGCTTGGCGTCGAGGTTGGACAACGGCTCGTCCATGAGGAAGACCTGCGGGTTGCGGACGATCGCCCGGCCCATCGCGACGCGCTGGCGCTGGCCGCCGGAGAGCTCCTTGGGCTTGCGGTCCAGGTACGCGGTGAGGTCGAGCATCTCAGCGGCCTTCTCCACCCGCTCGGCGATCTCCGCCTTGGGCTTCTTGGCCAGCTTGAGCGCGAAGCCCATGTTCTCCCGCACGGTGTAATGCGGATAGAGCGCGTAGTTCTGGAACACCATCGCGATGTCGCGCTCCTTGGGTTCCCTACCGGTGACGTCGTCGCCGCCGATACGGATCCGGCCGGCCGCGACCGGCTCGAGACCGGCCAGCGAGCGCAGGATGGTGGACTTGCCGCAGCCCGAGGGACCGACCAGGACCAGGAACTCGCCGTCGGCGATCTCCAGGTCGAGGCCGTCGACGCTCGGGCGCGTCGCGCCCGGATAGACGATGGACACGTTCTCGAAGCTGACTCCGGACACGATCGAGCACTTCCCTTCACCGGCAGGAACGTGCCGGACGATCCGAGATAGAGGGTTCGCAGGACACGGTAGCCGTACTCACCACGGTTCACCCTGACACCCCGCAGAGTTCACCGGGCCGTGCGGTTTACGCGGTCCGAGCGTCGACGGGCGCCCTTAGCGTCGGTGCGTCCACGCACGCCGTCCGTGCGCACCGCCGCTTCTCAAGGGGGAACCTTGTCCGTCCGTCGCCCGCTGCCGCTCGCCATGCCCGGTATCTCCGCCCGCCAGCACCTCACGTGCGAGTACAAGTGCGGCGACCAGTGTTCGTCCCCGGTCCCCAACACCTCGGACAACCCGTACTTCGGGGACATCGCCCGCGAGATCAGCCGGCGCGGGGCGCTCAAGGCGGCCGGTGTCGTGGCGCTCGCGGTGGGCGCGTCGCAGGCGCTGCCGCAGCTCGCGGCCGCCCAGTCCGTGCCGGCCGGTTCGCTCGGGGCGGACGGCGTCGGCGGCGGGGCCGGCACGCTGGACACCGGGTTCACGCCGGTGGCACCCAACACCGACGACGCCGTGCGGGTCCCCGCCGGCCACTCGAGCGACGTGGTGATCCGCTGGGGCGACCCGGTGGTCCCCGGCGCGCCCGAGTTCGACTTCGAGAACCAGACGGCTGCCGCGCAGGCCCGCCAGTACGGCTTCAACTGCGACCTTGCGGTGCTGTTCCCCATGGACGATCGCGACGAGCGGTTCCTGCTCACCGTCAACCACGAGTACACCACCGAGCCCATGATGTTCCGGGGATACGACGACGAGGAGCCCACCCGCGAGCAGGTGGAGATCGCGTGGGCCGCCCACGGGCTGTCCGTGGTGGAGCTGTCGAGCCGGGCGGGCGATGGCGGGCTCGACCCGGTCATGGGGTCCTATAACCGGCGGATCACCGCCCTCACGCCGTTCGAGCTGCGCGGCCCCGCCGTCGGCCCCCTCACGCGGACCGTCGCCGACCCGACGGGCGCGCGGGTCCTGGGCACGCTCAACAACTGCGCGGGCGGCCACACCCCGTGGGGCACCGTGCTCTCCGGCGAGGAGAACTTCAACCAGTACTTCGGCACCGCCGGCAGCGTCACCGACCCCGACCGGCTCGCGGCCCTCAAGCGCTACGGCATCACGGTCGGCGAGTCGGGCCGCAAGTGGGAGCGCTTCGACAACCGCTTCGACCTGGCCGCCGAGCCCAACGAGGTCAACCGCTTCGGCTACGTGGTCGAGGTGGACCCGTGGGATCCGGACTCCACGCCCGTCAAGCACTCGGCGCTGGGCCGCTTCAAGCACGAGGGCGGCACGATCCACGTGACCGCCGACGGCACCGTCGTGGCCTACTCGGGCGACGACGAGCGCTTCGACTACCTCTACAAGTTCGTCTCCAGCCGGAAGATCGTCCCGGGCAGGACCGCGGCCGCGCGCCGGGAGAACATGCGGATCCTCGACGAGGGGACGCTCTACGTGGCGACCTTCACGGGCAACTCGCCGGCCTCGGAAATCGACGGCTCGGGCGCGCTGCCCTCGGACGGCGCGTTCGACGGCACCGGCACGTGGATCCCGCTCATGACCGTGGGTGCCGACGGCGGGGCGGTCTCCCACGTCGAGGGCATGTCTCCCGAGCAGGTCGCGGTGCACACCCGCATGGCCGGTGACGCGGTGGGCGCCACCAAGATGGACCGCCCGGAGGACGTGGAGCCCAACCCCACGACCGGCAAGGTGTACATGGCGCTGACCAACAACACCCGCCGCACGGTCGAGCAGGTGAACGAGCCGAACCCGCGGCACGACAACAAGCACGGGCAGGTCGTGGAGATCACCGACGACCACGCCGGGACGACGTTCGGCTGGAACCTCCTGCTCGTCTGCGGCGACCCGGCCGCGGCCGACACCTACTACGGCGGGTTCGACAAGTCCAAGGTCAGCCCCATCTCGTGCCCGGACAACGTGGCGTTCGACCCGACCGGCGGCCTGTGGGTCTCGACCGACGGCAACGCCCTCGGCTTCAACGACGGCCTCTACTCCGTGGCCACCGAGGGGCCGAACCGCGGCGAGACCAAGTTGTTCCTCACGGTGCCGGTCGGGGCCGAGACCTGCGGTCCGCTCGTCTTTGCCGACCGCGCGATCGTCAACGTCCAGCACCCGGGCGAGAAGGACGGCGCCACCCCGGAGAACCCGGCCTCGCACTGGCCCGACGGCGGCACCTCGCAGCCCCGCCCGTCCACCGTGGTGGCGTGGAAAGACGGCTTCCGCGGCGGCTCGGGCTCGCTGGGAGGCTCGCTCGGCGGCGGCTCGCTGGGCTCCTGACCCGTCACCGTGCGGCGCGGGCGTGCTCCCGCCCGCGCCGCACGGTCTCGGCGATCGCGGCGGCCACGCCGGCCGGGTCGTCGGTCATGGGCACGTGGCCGTCGCGGGTGATCTCGACGCGGGCGCGCGGGAACACCCGCGGGACCTGCCGCGCCTGGCCCACGGGTAGCACCCAGTCGTAGCGCCCCCAACGCACGGTGACGGGCAGGTCCTCGTCCACGGGGACCGAGGAAAGGAAGTCGGCGTCGAGGGCCCGGTTCACCACGCGGTTGCTGACGATCCCGGCGCCGTCGATCGCCATCGCCTCCGGCGCGTACCGCCACGGCCGGGCGCAGAACACGCCCATGAACACCGAGCGGCCCACGGCTGTGCGGGACAGCGCGGGCACGAGCGGCGCCGTCACCCGGGCCAGGGTGCGGAGGGTGGTGAACACGCGCTGCGCGTAGTGCTGCTCGGCCGCGGTGCGGAAGAACCCGGCGGGCGAGAGGGCGGTGACGCTCTCCGCGAGGCCGCGGGCGCCCATCTCGAGCGCGAGGAAGCCGCCGAGGGAGTTGCCGGCGACGTGCGGGCGCTCGCCGTCGGGGGTGACCTCGGCGAGCAGCTCCGCGAGGCGGTCAACCATGAACGGCAGGGGGTCACCGTCGCCGGGGACCTCCATCGACTCCCCGTGACCGGGGAGGTCCACGACGACGACGCGGTGGCGGTCGGCGAGCAGGGGGACGACCGCGTCCCAGGCGTGTCCGCGATGGCACACCCCGTGGACGAGGACGACGGTCGGTCCGCTGCCGGTGATCCGGTGATGCAGGCTCATGGGGACAGTCTCCCCCGCCCGCCCGCGACGTGGGGCCCCACCGCGGGTCCGGGGCGTGGTTTCATGGCAGCGTTCGCGACCGGGGGGAGCACGCGATGACCATGACGACCGGCGGGCTGAGCAGCAGAATCGCGGCCGAGTACCGGCCCCTGCTCATGCGGTTCGACCTGGTGGTGCGGCGCCAGAACACGCGGTTCACGCTGAGCCGCGCGCAGACCTCGATCCTCGAGACACTGTGCCGGCACGGCGCGCTCCGGATGAGCGACCTGGCACGGCTGGAGAACGTGCGCGTGCCCACGATGAGCAACTCCGTGACCGTGATCGAGGCGATGGGCCTGGTCGAGCGCGTCCCGGACGCCGTGGACGGTCGCGGGGTCTGCGTGCGCGTCACCGACGAGGGGCGCGACCGGGTCCGCCGGAACCTCGAGGAGCGCAACCTCGACCTCGCGCGGCGGATCGCCGCCCTCCCCGAGGCCCAGCAGGACGCGCTGGCCGCCGCGGCGCCAGCACTGGCCGCGCTGCTCGACACGTACGACGAGCCGGACGAGGAGGTCTACCCTTCGGGGGCATGAGCACCGCCCAGGCGCGGCCCGATCACGCGCGCACCGTCCTCGTCACCGGGGCCTCCCGCGGCATCGGGGCCGCCCTGTGTCGGGCCCTCGCCGCCGACCACCGCCTCGTCGCGGTGGGCCGCGACGCCGCCGCGCTCAGGGCCGTGGTCCGCGACTGCCCGTCGGCCCGTGTCGTGGAGGCCGACCTCACCACCGGGGAAGGGGTGGCGCGCGCGGCGGCCGACCTGCCCGCGCTCCACGGGCTCGTGCACTGCGCCGGCGTGGCCGACCTGGGGCGCATCGACGGGTCGACCCCGGACGAGTGGCGCCGCGCGTTCGAGGTCAACGTGCTGGCGGTGGTCGAGCTCACCCGGGCACTGCTCCCGGCGCTGCGCGCGGCGGGCGGCCACGTCGTCGTCATCAACTCCGGCGCGGGGATCACCGCCAAGCCGGGCTGGGGCTCCTACAGCGCGTCCAAGTTCGCCCTCCGCGCCGTCACCGACACCCTCCGGGCCGAGGAGCCGGACCTCCGCGTGACGTCGATCCACCCCGGCCGGGTGGATACCGACATGCAGCGGGCGATCGTCGCCGCCGAGGGCGGGCGGTACGACCCGGCGGCGTTCCTCACTCCCGGGTCGGTGGCCGCGGCCGTCCGACAGGCCCTGCTCGCCGCCCCGGACGCGCACCCCACCGAGGTGATTCTCCGGCCCCGCCCCACCGAGCCCGCGGGACCGCCTGATCCGGTGTGCCCGCCCCCCGGAGTGTCGTAACCTCGGCAGCACCATGACCAGCCCGGAGACGCCTATACGCATCACCGTGATCGGGGCGGGCGTGGTCGGCTGCTACCTGGGCGGCCGGCTCGCCCGTCGGGCCGACGTCACGCTCGTCGGTCGCCCCCACGTGCTCGACCCGATCCGGGCAGTGGGGCTGACCGTGGAGTCGGGCGACGGCGAGGGCGACCGCATCCACGTGCCGGCCGAGCAGCTCACGCTGGCCGAGACCCCCGAGTCCGTCCGGCACGCGGACGTGGTACTGGTGTGCACCAAGGCCCGGTCGACGGCGGCCGCCACCGCCGGGTTCGTGCCCCACCTGCGGCCCGAGGCGGTGGTGGTGGGTCTGCAGAACGGGCTGCACTCCACCGACACGATCCGGGACGGCGTGGACGTGGCGCCGGTCCTTGCCGGCATCGTGCCGTTCAACGTGGCGCGGACCGGGCCCGCCACCTACCGACGGGCCAGCGCGGGCGAGATCGTCATGGACGCCCACCCGCGCGCGGTCGCGCTGGTCGACGTGCTGCGGGCCGCGGAGGTGCCCGTGCGCACGACCCGCGACATGCAGGCGGTGCTGCACGGCAAGGTGCTCATGAACCTCAACAACGCCGTGCAGGCGCTGTCGGGGCTGCCGCTGCGAAGTGAACTGCTCGACCGCGACCTGCGGCGCTGCGTGGCCCTGTGCCAGGCCGAGGCCAACCGCGTCTTCTGGGCCGTGGGGGTGGTGCCCAAGGTGCCGGTCACCGCGCCCGCGCGGCTCCTGCCGACCATCATGCGGCTGCCCACGCCGGTCTTCCGCATTCTTGCCGCGCGGGTGTTGCGGGTGGACGCGGACGGAACGTCGTCGATGTACGACGACCTGGTGCGCGGTCGCCCCACCGAGATCGACGTCCTCCAGGGCGAGATCGCCGAGATGGCCTCGCGGCTCGGGCTGCCCGCGCCCGCCTGCGCGCGCGTCGTGGAGCTCATCCGCGAGGCGGAGGCCGCGGGGGAGGCGAGGCGGCGCTGGACGGGCCGGGCGCTGTACGCCGAGCTCACGCGGGCGCGGCGCCGGGCGCGCGTGCCGGCCTGAGGACCGCGCCCCGGGACCCGCCGGGCGGGCCCTCCGGCTCAGTCGTCGTAGCCGAGGGAGAACGCAGCCTCGAGGTCGTGCTTGGACAGCGTGCGGAACGCGATGTGCGTCTCGGTGTCCACCACGCCCGGCACCTTGTTGAGCTTGTCCGCGACGATCTCCGCGACGTCATCGTTGCGGCGCGCGCGGACCAGGACGATGAGGTCGATCGTCCCGGTGACCGAATACACCTCGGAGACGCCGTCGATCGCCGCGATGGCCTCGGCCACCTCGGGGATGCGCGGGGTCTCGGCGTGGACGAACACGATGGCGGTGATCATGGGGCCAGGTTACGTCCCCCTGAGCTCACGTGACCGGCGTGGTGGTCCGCCCCATGATCGACGGTGGCCTCGTCGAGGCGGCCGCGCGTCAGCTCATGTTCTCCGGGGTCCAGTAGGCGCGCATCGAGGAGACCTTGCCCTCCTCGTTGTGGGTCATGAGGTCCCACACGTCGATCGTGGCGCTGGAGGTCTCGTCGAAGTGGGTCGTGATCTCGAAGTGGAACAGCAGGTCGTTGCCGCACACACGGGCCTCGTGCAGGGTGGCGTCGATCTTCAGCGCGGTGACGGTGGCGTAGAACTCGCGGACCGCGGCCTTGCCCTCGTGCACGGTGCCGCCGCCCACCGGGTCCTCCACGGTGGCGTCCTCGGCGTAGAGGTCCATGATCGTCTCGAGGTCGCCGGCAGCGAGCCCGGCGATGTAGGCGTCGGCGGTGGCGCGGATCTGCTCGGGGGTGGGGCTCATTGGCGGGGTCCTTCCGGGGAGGTCGGCTCGGGTGTGACGACGAGGTGACCCCGATTCTAGAACGCGTTCTCGTTCCGCCGGGACCGGATGAGTATTGTGAGTTGCGCCACCTCACGCACGGGCCTACGCTCCCCTCACCACGTGTAGTGGGCCCGACGGGCCGGAGGGACGGGGAGCGCCATGTCCGACGCGAACACCGCGGAACGACCGACTGACGAGGAGGAGTCGTTCCACACCGGGCGCGTCGTCGTGCTGGCGGCGGTGGCCGCCCTCGGCGGCTTCCTCTTCGGATTCGACACCAGCGTCATCAACGGCGGCGTGGGCGCCATCCAGGAATCCTTCGGGATGGGGGCCGCGCTCACCGGCTTCACCGTCTCCTCGGCGCTGCTCGGCTGCATGGTCGGCGCCTACGCCGCCGGGCGCCTGGCCGACCGGTGGGGGCGGACGCGGGTCATGGTGCTCGCGTCGGCGCTCTTCACCGTGAGCGCCCTGGGCTCCGGCTTCGCGTTCGGTGCGTGGGACCTCATTCTCTGGCGCGTGGTCGGCGGCCTCGGCGTGGGCGCGGCGTCCGTCATCGCGCCCGCCTACATCGCCGAGGTGGCGCCGCCCGGGATCCGTGGCCGGCTCGGCTCCCTACAGCAGCTGGCGATCGTCTCCGGCATCTTTGTGGCCCTGCTCTCCGACGCCTGGCTCGCGGGCGCGGCGGGCGGAGCGATCGAGGACCTGTGGCTGGGCGCCGCCGCCTGGCGGTGGATGTTCTGGGCCGAGCTCGTCCCGGCCGTGGCGTACGGCGTGCTCGCGCTCATGATCCCCGAGTCGCCCCGCTACCTCGTGGCCAACGGGCTCATCGACGAGGCCAAGAAGGTCCTGCGGTCCATCCAGGACCGCGGCGTGGACTCGCGCATCGCCGAAATCCGCAGGACCGTGCGCCAGGACGAGAAGCGCTCCGTCCGCGACATCGTCCGGCCCGGCGGCACCACCCTCCTGCCGATCGTCTGGGTGGGCATCGCCCTGTCGGTGTTCCAGCAGCTCGTCGGCATCAACGTCATCTTCTACTACTCCACCACGCTGTGGCAGGCCGTCGGGTTCTCCGAGGAGGACGCGCTCACCCAGTCCGTCATCACCTCGGTGACCAACATCGTCGTCACCCTCGTGGCGATCGCGCTCATCGACCGGATCGGTCGGCGCCGGCTGCTCATCACCGGCTCGGCGGGCATGACGATCTCGCTCGGCGTCATGGCGCTCATGTTCAGCCAGGCCACCATGGCGCCCGGCCCCGA
Organism: Dietzia sp. 179-F 9C3 NHS; assembly: GCF_045369825.1. Lineage (NCBI taxonomy): Bacteria > Bacillati > Actinomycetota > Actinomycetes > Mycobacteriales > Dietziaceae > Dietzia > Dietzia sp. 179-F 9C3 NHS. The sequence continues at coordinate 10,410 of NZ_JBIQES010000015.1, read as the reverse complement.
CGGCGAACTCGCCCCGCAGCTCGGCGACACCCAGGGGCTCGTCGCGCTCGTCGCGGCCAACGCCTTCGTCGTGTTCTTCGGCATGTCCTGGGGCCCGGGCGTGTGGGTGCTGCTCGGCGAGATGTTCAACAACCGCATCCGCTCCACCGCGCTCGGGGTGGCCGCGGCCGCCCAGTGGCTGGCCAACTTCGCCGTCTCCACCACGTTCCCGTCGATGGCCGAGCTGAGCCTGTGGTTCACGTACGGCTTCTACGCCGTGGCCGCGCTGCTCTCGCTGCTGTTCGTGGCGAAGTTCGTCCCGGAGACCACGGGCCGGTCGCTCGAGGACATGGAGTAGGGCCCGGCCGGGCACCTCACGCCGCGTCGTCGGGCTGCCTCGTGGGGCAGTAGAGGTCGGTCCGCAGGGTGGCCGGGTCCATGTCGGGCCGGGGTTCGGTGACGTAGCACTCCCAGAACGGCATCCCCGGCGCGCGGCCACTCCCGCCGATACCGGCCATGAGCCGTCCCCAGGCCTCGCCGAGGGCGTCGTACCCACCCACGTGGCTCATCACCGCGATGTCGCCGGCCGGCAGCTCGGACGGCACGATCCGCAGCCCGTCCCCCGCCGGGCCGTCGCCCGCGCCCGGAGCGTCGCCCGCCCCCGGCTCGTCGTGCGCGGGGACCGCCGCGAGCGGGGCGGCGAGGCGCTCGCCCAGCGGGAAGCCGATTTCCACGTCCGCCACCGCGTCCGGCCCCTCGGTGAGCCGGGTGTACAGGGCGAACGGCGGCCCGGCCGGCGTGATGCCGCGCGCGAACAGCTCCGGGAAGGCCTGTCCGAAGGCGGCGTCGAAGAGTCCGGCGATCGAGGACATCCGCACGCCCGCCGCGCGCACCACCGCGGTCGGCACCGCCGGGGCCGCGATGATCCGCACCTCGGTGACCGGCTCCGGCCCCAGGTCGGGGTAGCCGGGCGGGGGCGGGGTGGGGCCGGGTGACGACGAGGACGACATGGCGTCCAGTCTGCTCCGCAGAAGGGGCGTACACGGGGAGAACTGACGCATCCGCGCGGGCGTGCCAGGCTGGGGTCATGACGGCACCGGCACTCACCCTGACCAAACTCGAGCACGCCTCGGTGGTGCTCGCCTCCGACCGCGCGCGGATCCTCGTGGACCCCGGGAACCTGGGCACGCCCAACGACCCCGGGGCCTTCGACGCGATCCTGCTCACCCACCACCACCCCGACCACGCGGCACCGGAATTCCTCCGCGACGCGCTCACCGCCGGGGTCGACGTGTACGGACCGGCCGACGCCGGCGACGAACTCGGCCTGGCGACCGCCGACCGGGGCGGCGCGCACTGGCACCCCGTCGAGCCGGGCGCGACCTTCTCGGTGGGCGACGTCCCCGTCGTCGTGGCCGGGTCGATCCACGCCGAGATCCACCCCGACGTCCCCGGCCCGCAGAACCGGGCGTTCCTCGTGGGCGACGGCGTCTTCGTCACCGGCGACGAGCACCCGCTGCCGCCCGCGCCCGCGAGCGTGCTGGTCACGCCCATGAACGCGCCGTGGCTCGCCGCGCCCGCGCTCATCAGATACGTGCGGCAGGTGCGGCCGCGGCTCGTGCTGGGTGTGCACGAGGGCTTCCTCAACCCCGCCGGGCTGCGCGTGGCCGACCGGCTGCTCGGCATGCTCACCTCCGAGGGCGCCGACGAGGCGCGGCGGCTCGAGGTGGGCGAGGAGATCAGCCTCTGACGACGGCGTTGCGCCTACCCCGGCGGCCCTGCCCCTCTCGCCTTGCCCCGGTCGCCCTGCCCCGGCCGCTTCGTACACATAACCGTACGAGGCGTAGCCGATCCGCCGACTCTCCTACGGATATGTGCACGAAGCGAAGCGCGGGCCCAGTGTGCCGAGCGATGCGCCCCGTGGGTGGGCGGCGAGTACGACCACCTCACCTGAGCCGTCCGTGCGCCCCCGCCGCTTCGTTCCTACTCACATGCGTACGAGAAACAGCTGATTCAGCGAAATGACTGCGGATATGTGGTCGAAGCGTGAGCGGCGCGGGCGGCATCACCCGCGGCGTTCCAGGACGAGCACGGTGAAGTCCACGATGTCATCGAGCTGATCCCGACGGGCCACGCGCAGCGCGCCGCTGACGAGAGCTCGATCCCGTGCGCGTGGCAAGCCCCCGCGTCGAGCAGGGTGCGCAGCCCCACTCCCCCGCCGAATCCGACGTCAACCGTCGTCGCACCCTGCCGCGGAGCAGCGGCCTCTACGCATGCCGAGATACGGCCGGCGTTGCTCCGGCGGCATGTCACTCACCGCCGATCCGCGCGGTCTCGCGCTCGGCGAGCTCCCACAGCCGTTCGGCCACCTCGGGGTCGGCGGCCTCGGCGCTGCGCCCGATGAGCGTGGGCATGCCCCGCAGGTGCCGCATCGCGTCGGGGCCCACGTAGCTGCACGCCGGCAGCGGTCGCGTGGCGGCGTACATCGTGGTGAGGGCCGCCTGCGCGGCGGGTTGGGCGAAGACGCCGCACACGCCGGTCACGACGCGGTCGATGAACGCGTTGCCGGAGGCGTTGGAGATGTTGGTGGCCGCCCAGCCGGGGTGAGTGAGCTGCACGTCGACGCCCGGGGCGCCGGCGGCCGCGCGGCCGTCGCGCAGGCGACGGTCCAGCGCGAGGCCCCACAGCATGTCGCCGAGCTTGGAGCGCGCGTACGCGGACGCCGGGTTCCAGCGGCCGCGGCGGACGTGCGGGTCGTCGAAGTCGAACGACGCGCCCCGGTGCGAGTTGGAGCCCACGATCACCACGCGCCGGCGCACGAGCGGCAGCAGCAGGTTCGTCAGCAGGAACGGTCCGAGCAGATTGACGCCGAGCAGCATCTCGAAGCCGTCGGCCGTCTCGCGGCGGGTCGGGGTGACGGCCCCGGCGTTGTTCACCAGGACGTCGATCACCTCGTCGTCGTCACCGAGCTCCGCCGCCGCCCGCCGCACGCTGTCCAGGGACGCCAGGTCCACCGCCACCACGCGCGCCTCGCCGGGGAGCACGGCCGCCACCTCGCCGCCACGTGCGGTGTCGCGGACGGCGAGGATCACCCGCGCGCCGTGCGCCGACGCCGCGCGCGCGGTCTCGAGGCCGACGCCGCTGGTGGCGCCGGTGACGAGCCACGTCTCGCCGGTGAGGTCGGGGATGTCGATCGTCCTGCGGGCCATGCGCACAGGCTACGGCCGCGCGGCCCGCCGGCGCGGCACTCTCCGGGCCCGGATCGGCGGGTCAGGGAACCAATCGGGCCGGCCGGGGCGTCGTAGAGGGTGACGACGAGGACTGCGATCGAAAAGGGGGAGCCGATGCCTGAGGGCACGATCCGGGCGGATGCACAGAAGATCGCCACGGCGGTGTCGGTGTTCCGCGCCGCCGGGGACACCACCGGGGGCGTGTCCTTCGAGGGCGTGGCGGCGGGTCTGGGCCGGGCGCTGCCGGGGGGGTCGGCGATCGCGTCGGCGCTGGACCGGGCGTGCGGCGCGGCCGCGGTGGCCGCATCGCGGTGCTCCGGCCGGGCCGCGGGGTTGGCGGACTTCGCGGCCGAGGCGCACCGCTTCCTCGAGGCCACCGACGCCGATTTCGCCGGCCAGCTCGGGAAGGTGGCGCCGCGGTGAGCTACGCGATCGGCGAATTGCGCCGCTGGGATGCGGGTGGAGTGGGGGTCGCGGGCTCGGCTGTCGTTACCCGTGCCGGCGACGCCGAGGACGCGCGCCGGATCCTGTCCGGTGGCCGCGAGGCCCTGGCCGACGGCTGGGAGGGCGTGGCCGCCGAGGCGGTCCTCGACGCCGCGGACACGGAGAAAGTGCACGTGACGACCCTCGCCGAAGGACTGCACGATCTCGCCGAGGCGCTCGGCCGCGCCGGCGCGGCACTGGCCCCGGCGGTGCAGGCCGTACGGGACCGGATCGCCGAGGCCGAGGCGGCCGGGCTGCTGGTCGGTGACACCTCGGTGGCCCCGGCGCCGGGCCACACCGACATCGAGCAGGACACCGTCGACCACCACGCCGACGCGATCCGGGGTGCGATTGACACCGTCGCGTCCCTCGACGAGCACTACGGCCGTGAGATCGACACGATCGCGCAGATGCTCCACGCGGCGGTCCCCGCAGAGGTCGACCGCACTCCGATACCGGGGCCCGACGCCCCCTGGCGGGGACGGGCTGTGGATGCCGTGACGGCTGCGATGTCCGTGGGGCTCCCGTATCGCGCTGACGATATCGATCCGAGAACTCGGGGGCGACATGCAGCGATAACAATTCCGGATGACGTCGGGCGCGCGGCGGGAACCGGGATGCGGGCCATCGGCAGAGCCGCCGGCCCGCTTGGAGTAGGGCTTACCGTATACGGGGGTATCGATGACTACGCGTCCGGTCGATCCACCGCGTCGCAAGCGGCCTGGGAGACCAGCGGCTCGGTCGTCGGCGGGATGGCGGGCGGTGCCGGTGCGGGAGCAGTCGCAGGGTCGTTCCTCGGTCCCGCCGGAGTGATCATTGGTGCAGGAATCGGCGCGGTCGTGGGTAGTTGGCTCGGTAAACAGGGCGGAACCGCGATTCACGATGCCGTAGACGCGAACTGACCGAACCCGAGATGGGAGGACGCTGGCATGTACGACGAGCACCCTCACGGCGATCCGGATCGCGCGCCCGTGCGATCCCGTGCCCTGTTCCAACCCCAAAAGCCCACCTGGGCCGAGTTCCGCCGGATCTTCCTCCAGCTCACGGACAACTGGTCCTTCAAGATCCGCTTCGGCTTCGGTGTTGCGCTCATGGTTCTCGGACTTATTTTGTCGTTGTCCGAGCGGTTCCTGTGACCGACTGGAGGGGCATCCGATGAGCCGCCACAGCGCGGTGTGAAGCGGCCACTTCGCGAGTACCTCGCCTGGTATCTCCGTGAGGCCAACTCCGACTTCCGCCTGTGGGTGGGAACCTACGTCGGGGTCGGCGGCCTGCTCCTTCTCCTCCTCTAACTCCGACCACTAACTCCGACCACGTGGCTCTACAGAGATTGCGGCGCAACAAGCAGCTCACCGAGGCGGACCTGACCTCGCTCGAGGAGATGCTCGCCACCTCGGGCGCGGGCGGCCCGGAGGACCTGGCCCGTGCCCGCGAGGAGGCGCAGGGGCTCGGGCTGTTCATCCGCTCCCTGGTGGGGATGAACCGGCAGGCCGCCACCGAGGCGTTCGCCGAGTTCCTCACTGACACCACGCACTCGGCCACCGCGATCCGCTTCATCGAGCTGATCATCGACGAGCCCACCGCGAACGGCGTGGTCCCGGCGTCGCGACTGTACGAGCCGCCGTTCACCGATCACGCCCCCACCTGGCCAGACATGCTCTTCCCCGGAGCCGCCGGCGACCGCATCTTCGTGATCCTCGACGAGGTGCGCGAACACGCACGCGTCACCGGCGAGGGCGTGGCCTGAGCTCAGGGCTCCTGCGCTGCCGCGTCGGAGTTCTGTTGCCCGGACGCCTCGTTCTCCGGCCGCCGAGCCCGTCGCGCCTTCTTCTGCCGCCGCCACGCGACGAGTCCCACCAGCAGACCGAGGAGAATCGGCAACCAGATCTTCTGGTAGTCCATCACCACCTCGACCCAGGCCGGGAGCATGACGTCCGGCAGGTCGATGTCCGGCCACGGGATCGACGGCAGGTTCCAGTCCGGCCACGGGATGCGTGGCAGTCGCACGTCCGGCCACGGGATCGCGGGCAGGTACGGCTCGACCAGCCCCCAGAGCCATCCGACGAGCCGCCCGATGAGCGGCAGCAGTACCAGCATCGCCAACGCCCAGCCGGCCTTACCGAAGCCGCCGGCCAGTGGATAGACGACCCGCTTCCACGGTGACGCCTCCATCGCCTCGGCGCGCCGCTCACCCCGCGATCCGGGCGGCGGCGCCAGCGCCACGATGTCCTGGCCGGAGCCGGTCTTGCGGTGCACGTACACCTCGAGGACCTCGTGGGTCAGCCCGTTGGCCCTGATCTGTACGCGGTCGGCCGAGGGCGCCGGGTAGTCGCTGAACTTGCCGTCCCTGACCTCTCCGTCGAGGGCCGCACGGTGCGACGTGACCGTGCGGCACCGGGCCACGGTCGTACCCCCGACGGTGACGAGCATGCCCTTCTCGCCGTTCTCGGCCATCGTCCGCGCGCGAGACGCGAGGCCGGGTATCCGGGCCAACGACCTGGCTGCCCACTGCCCGGCCAGGTCACCCGGCTGACGGTTCCACGCGGAGGTCCCGCCCGTCCCCGCCCCGGCCGGGTCCTGAGAGTTCTTCGCCTCCGGCCAGCCCGGATCGATGCTCCGCAGGGCACCATAGAAACCGATGACCACCTCGATGCGGCCGAGCTCGTCGTCGTCATACACCCACCGCTCGACCTGTGCCTCCACGTCCGTCACCGCGCCACCGTAACAACACGTGTCGCCTACTGTTCGCCCTCAGATCCGCGGTCACGTCAAGGATCCGGGTCCATGTCGGGCGCCACTGGCCACCCGAGCCCCGTCGGTGCACCCGCTAGGTTGGGCGGATGAGCTTCGTCACCGTCTCCCACCCCGTGCCCGAGGTCGCGGTGGTCACGCTGAACCGCCCCGAGCGCATGAACTCCATGGCGTTCGACATGATGGTGCCGCTGCGCCGCACCCTCGAGGAGGTCGGCTACTCCAACGAGGTCCGCGCGATCGTCCTCACCGGCGCCGGCGCGGGCTTCTGCTCGGGCGCCGACCAGAAGTCGGTGGGAAAGCCGCCGGGCGTGGAGGGCGTCACGCGGCCGACATACGGGCTGCGCACCATGGAGCTCATGGACGACGTCGTCCTCACGTTGCGCAAGCTGCACCAGCCGGTGATCGCGGCGGTCAACGGCGCCGCGATCGGCGGCGGCCTCTGCCTGGCCCTGGCCTGCGACCTGCGCATCTGCTCGCCCAACGCCTACTTCCGCGCCGCCGGCATCAACAACGGCCTCACCGCGTCCGAGCTGGGCCTGAGCTACCTCCTCCCCCGCGCGATCGGCTCCACGCGCGCGGCCGACCTCATGTTCACCGGCCGCGACATGGAGGCCGCGGAGGCCCGCGAGGCCGGGCTGGTGTCGGAGGTCGCGGCGCATCATGACGACGACGAGGACACCGACACCGCCGCACTCGCCCGCCCGGTGGTCCGACGCGCGATCGAGATCGGGCAGCGGGTCGCCGGTTTCTCCCAACCCGGGATCGAACTGACCAAGCGGACGCTGTGGTCGGGGATGGCCGCCTCGTCGCTGGAGGCGCATATGCAGACCGAGGGCATCGGCCAGCTCTACGTCCGTCTACTCACCAACAACTTCGACGAGGCGATCGCCGCACGCAAGGAGGGCCGCCCCGCGCGGTTCACGGACACGCTGTAGACGGGTGGCGCGCCTGGCCGCCATCCGCGGGCGGGCGGCCGCCGGTATGCACAACATCTCCTCGGGCCGGCCGGTTTGCACAACACCTCCTCGGGGTGCACTCGACCGATGCCCGGCTGGCGTTGTGCAAACCGGGATGTTGTGCATTCTGCGCGTTGTGCAAACCGGGGCCGGTCGTGTGTCGGCGGGGCTATCCTCCGGCCATGAAGCCCCTCGTCCGGTCGGCCCTCGCCGTCGTCACCTCCCTCGCCCTCACCGCCACGCCGGCGGTCCTCGTCCCCGCCACCTCGGCCGCCGGTCCGGCACCGATCTGGTCGGGCCTCGACACCAGGACATGGGACCGGCCGATCCCGGCGCCGGGCGCCCCGGCGGGAACGGTGCCGCTGGATCCGCGGCTCTCGCTGCCGGACGCCGGACACGCGGTGCGACAGGTGTATGGATCGACCGACCAGCACGGGCGGCCGGCCGTCACGACGTCGGCCGTGTTCCTGCCGCACGGCACTCCCCCGCCGGGCGGCTGGCCGGTGGTGGCGTGGGCGCACGGCACGGTGGGGCTCGGCGACGACTGCGCGCCCTCCACACAGCCCCGCTCGGACCGGGACGCCGAGTACCTGGGCCACTGGCTCCGCGAGGGGTACGCGGTGGTGGCGTCCGACTACGCGGGGCTCGGCACGCCGGGACTGCACAGTTACCTCAACGGCGAGGCGGCGGCGCGGGGCGTCGTCGATGCCGTGGTGGCCGCCCGCGCGGAGGGGCTGCCGCTCGCCGAGCGATGGGCGCTCGTCGGGCAGTCGCAGGGGGCGGGCGCGGCGCTGTCGACGGCCGTGCGCGCCACCGCCCTCGGCGCGCCGGCGGGCCTGGACTACCGCGGTGTCGTGGCCACCGGAGCCCCGGCCAACATCGAGCACCTCTTCCAGTGGGCCGGGCCCGGATTCCCGCCCGTGTCACTGCCCACCGGGCTCAACCTCTACGCGCTGTACATCCTCGCCGGGTTCCGCGAGCAGCACCCCGAGCACCGGATCGACGACCTGCTCACGCCGCGCGGACGCGAGCTCGTCGACGCCGCGGAGCACCTCTGCTACTGGGACATGCGCGAGGCCGTGGGCGACTTCCAGATCTCGCAGGCGCTCGCGCGGCCGCTCAGGGACGTCCCCGACGTGTACGGGCTCCTGCACCGCTACATGGGAACGCCGGCGGTGGGCTACGACCGACCGGTGTTCCTCGGCCAGGGCCTGCTCGACCTGGACGTCCCGGCGCCGTCGGCCCTCTCGCTGGCCGCCGAGATGGCGGCCCATCGCCAGCCGCTCGAGCTGCGCGTGTATCCGGATCAGGACCACAGTGGAACGGTCCACGCCGCCACGCCGGATGCCACCGCGTTCCTCGCCCGAATCATGGGTTGACCTGCACATTTCTGACTGTGGTCAACACCACACCGTGACGCTTTTGTGACCTGAACGCGTTCTAGTAATGTCCTGTGTATCGCCGCGCGGGGATGCCGAAGGGTTCCCCGCGCGGCTGAATCTCTTTTCCGGGTCGTCCGGACGGAGTGCGGGCCGCCAGGCCCCCTCCGCGGCGGGCCTGCGGGTTCCACCCCCGGAACAGCAGCGCCAGAAAGACCAGGTCGACGGCCTCCCCGCCGTAGAACATGAGCTGGGCGCCCGCCCGCGCGGCGTCGGGATCCACGCCGGCCGGCGGGTGACCGTACAGCCACCTGCCGAGCACGGAGTGGGCGGCGATGAAGCACACCAGGACGACCACGCGCGTGCGCAGACCCGCCCGGTCGGGATTGGGATCCGGACCGATGACCGAGACCGTGAACGCGACGCCGGCGAGGAACACGTGCAGGTGCACGAGGGTGTGCACGAGCACAGACTGTGCATGGCCGCGTAGAGATCGGTCGCGTAGAGGACCCACAGGCCGCCGGCGTTGAGCGTCGCCGCGACGACCGGATGCGTGACCACCCTGGGTAGCGGCGAGCGCAACACCCGGGCGAGCCCGCGGGCGCGGCGGGTCGACAGCGCCCGCAGCACGAGCGTCACCGGCGCCGCCAGCACCAGGAGCAGCGGGCCCACCATCCCCAGGAGCAGATGGCCCGCCATGTGGACGGTGAAGTCGGTGTGCGCGGCGGCGGGCAGGGGCCCACCCAGGCGATGCCGACGCACAGCGACCCGCCGACCCACAGCGCGGTCCGATGGCGTGGCCACGGCGACCGCGTGCGGACGCGACGGGCGGCGGCCAGGTAGAGCGCGAGGGCGAGGAGGAGCGCCACCGCCCCGAACGCCTCGGGGATCCACCATCCGCCGGCCGCGAGTCCGGGCTCGTGTGTGCCGTGGTCCGGATGCACGGCCGGTCAGCCCCGGCGGTCCGCGTCCGGGGGCGCCACCGCGGCGAGGCGCGGGGTGCGCCACAGTACGACCAGGCCCACGACCAGCATGAGGATCGCCGAGCCGATCCACACGAGGTCGTAGACGAACAGATCGACCCCGTAGCGGATCTGGTGGATGCCGAGGATCTTGTGGTGCACCACTCCGTCGAAGAGCTGGAAGACGCCGACCCCGACGAGGACCGCCCCGGCCCAGCGCCCCCACGGGATGGCGGTCGCGCGGCGGACGGCGGCGAACATGAACAGACCCCACACGGTGAGCAGCCAGGTCACGCCGTGGAACAGCCCGTCCGTAACGAGAGCGACGGTCGGGGTGGACAGGTCGTAGAGGTGGTGCCACTGCAGCAGGAGGTGGAAGACGAACAGGTCGATCACCGACCCGGCGATCCCACAACCGAACAGGACGCCGGAGAGCACGAGGCGGCGGTCGTACGCGGGAGCGGTCGCCGCCACGGGAACGGTGGAGGCCACGGCGGACTCCTCTCGTCGGGAGCGGTTCTGGCCGACCCTACGACCCACCCCGGGCCCCGACCAACGCTCGCCGTCCGCCGCAGCGGGCCCGTGCTAGATGTACTGCCCAGGGAGGTTGTTTGATCTGGCTTCCCTGATGTGACGAGAACCTCCCGGCAGAGTGGAGCTGCTACCA
>NZ_JBIQES010000014.1:0-66060 GCF_045369825.1 Dietzia sp. 179-F 9C3 NHS | reverse complement strand
ATCTCCGGGCAGATCTGGTGACCGTCACCGGGCAGGTCTCAAGACCGCCCCTGGGCAGAACTCACTGGCCCTTGACAGTGCGCACGCTGCGGGCGGAGTTGGGGACCGATCACGGGACGGTCAAGCGGGTCGCCACGCAGCCCGTAAGGTCCGGCCGGCGTCCGCTCGATCGGTCTGCGACACCGAGCTGCGGCCGGTCCTTCGGCGGCTGTGGGAGGACAACTTCCGCGTCTACGGGGCTCGTAAGCTGTGGAAAGCCGCCCGGCGGACCGGCCTGAACGTCGGCCGTGACCAGGTCTCGAGGTTGATGCGCGCCGAGGATATTGCCGGGGTGGTGCGCACCAAGCGGGTTCGCACGACCCGCCGGGACCCAGCCGCGGATCGCCGTCCGGACCTGGCCAAACGCGACTTCACCGCGACGGAACCGAATCAGCTGTGGGTGACCGACCTGACCTACGTGCCGACTTTCGTCGGGGTGGCGTACGTGTGCTTCATCATCGATGCCTTCGCTACGGCGAACGACTGGCCGAGCTCGGCGCGACCCCGTCGATCGGCACGGTCGGAGACTCGTTCGATAACGCACTCGCCGAAAACGTGAACGGCTACTACAAGACCGAACTGATCCGCGGGCCCGCTCAACGCGGCCCGTGGAAGACCGCCGAGGACGTCGAGCTCGCGACCCTTGGGTGGATCCACTGGCACAACACCGCCCGCCTGCACGGCTACCTCGGGGACGTCGCGCTCACGGAATACGAGCAGACGTTCTACGCTCGGGTCCAGGGCGACAAGGCCCTGGTCGAAATTGACTGACCACGGTCTCCACGAAACCCAGGGCAGATCACTTCGCCGCGACCACGGGGCGCCTCGGAACACCCGGCTGAGGCCTACCGTTGTAATCCGTGAGAGGCGACGCGCCCCGACGGGGCGGGCGAGGAGGGGCGCATGGCCAACGAGCGCACACCGCGGACGGCCCGGCACAGGCTCGTGTCCGACGTGGACCGGATGTGCCGCGGCGAGGGACCGCCGCCGGTACCCGAGCTGTCCGATCCCGCCGCGCTGCTCGTGGCCTGCGGGCTCGTCGATCCGCGGATCACCTCCGTGGTGCTCGAACGCCTGCACCGGGGGCTACCGTTCCCGACGGTCGGCGGATTCCACCAGGTGCGCGTGATCGAAGAGCAGCGGCACGAGGCCCGCAGGGTCCTGGAGACCGGGCCGCCGACCGTGCTGCGGGTCGCCGTCCGCACCCGGCTGGCGGACCTGGACCGCAAGTACCTGCTCATGCGCGCGGGCTTCACCCGCGGTGCCGGGGTCTTCGCCTACAAGGTCAAGGAGATCCGGCTCGACCGTCGTCGCGGCGTGCACCTCGACACCGACGACCGCGGGCGGCTCTTCGACGCCCTAGCCTCCACACCGACGATGGTGCCCGTGCCCCTCGTCCCGCGCACGCTCGCCGAGCTCGGCACCGTCGCGGCCGCGCGAAGCCAGCGCGAGATGGGCCGGGTCGTGCTCCCGGGCCGGGTGCAGGCGGTCGTGGACTCGCTGCCGTCGATGCCGCACATCCGGGCCGAGCGCCGACGGCTGCCCGAGATGTACACCGCCACCCTCATGGAGGTGGGCGGGCTCTACGATCGCCTCGTGCGCGCCTATCGCCGCGGCGGCCGCGCCGTCGAGGAGGTGCGCCTGCAGTTCGACGCGGAGACGGAGGTGGTCGGCCTCGCCGGCGACCTGTGCCGACTCCGCGAGGCCGCGGCCCAGTCCGGGGTCGCGACCTCGGGATCGGGGTTCGTCGCGGAGACCGGACTCGGCGCCGCGATCGACGAGGTGTGGGCGGAGGTCGTCGATCGCGCGGTCGCGTTCCGCGAGCTCGTCGAGTCCGTCGAGGGCCGCGCGGACATCGCCCGCGCCGAGGCCGAACGCCTCGAGCGGATCGCTCGCGAGCACGGGGTGCGCCCGCCGTCGTCGGCCCATCAGCCCACCCCGGCGGACGTCGCGGCCGAGCACCTCGCCGCGCGCGCCGGGGACCGGATGCTCTCCACCGAGGCCATGCGGCGGCTGAGGGGCCAGATCGAGCCCGACCGCTAGCGGCACGCCCCGGGCGGGTCCCGCCCACGGGTGCGTAACGTGGGACCGACTAGACCGTGATCGGGAAGGACCGCGCGCGTGGGATTCGCCAACCGCTTCTGGAAGCTCATGGGCTCGACCCAGGGCCGCGACACCTCGCGCGCCCAGAGCGCCGTCGAGGCCTCACACGCCTTCGACGAGTGGGCCGCGCAACTGCCTGACGAGCAGTTCCCGGACGCCGCCCACGGCCTCGCACTCTTCGGCGAGTCGGCCGAGGACCTGTCCCGTTTCCTCGCGCTGGCCCGCGAGGCGGCCACGCGGGCGGTGGGCCTGCGCCCGTTCGACGTGCAATTGCAGGGTGCCCTGCGCATGTTCGCCGGCGACGTGGCGGAGATGGCCACCGGTGAGGGCAAGACCCTTTCCGGCGCCGTCGCGGCTGCCGGCTACGCCCTGCAAGGGCACACCGTGCACGTCATCTCCGTCAACGACTACCTGGCGCGGCGCGACGCCCGGTGGATGGGACCCATGCTCGAACTCCTCGGGCTCTCGGTGGGGCACGTCACCGAGTCCTCGACCCGCGAGCAGCGACGGGCCGCGTACGCGTGCGACGTGACCTACGGGTCCGTCTCCGAGATCGGGTTCGACGTCCTGCGCGAGCAGCTCGTCACCGATCCGGCCGACCTCATCTCGCCGACCACCGACGTCGCGATCGTGGACGAGGCCGACTCGGTGCTCGTCGACGAGGCGCTCGTGCCGCTCGTCCTGGCAGGGTCAACCTCGGGGGAGGCCCCGACCGGTGAGGTGCTGGCCGCCGTCCGCAAGCTGCGCCCGGGCCGCCACTACGAGACGGACTCCGAGCGCCGCAACATCTTCCTCACTGACGACGGTGCCCGCGCGATCGAGACCGAGCTGGGGATCGCCGACCTCTTCGACACGGTTCACGTGGGCACCACCCTCGTCCAGGTCAACGTGGCGCTGCACGCCTGCTTCCTGCTCCGCCGCGACGTGGACTACATCGTGCGCGACGGCCGGGTGCAGCTCATCAACGCCTCCCGCGGCCGCGTGGCCGAACTCCAGCGCTGGCCGGACGGGCTCCAGGCCGCCGTCGAGGCCAAGGAGGGCGTGACGGTCTCGGAGGCGGGGCAGATCCTCGACAGCATCACCGTCCAGGCCTTCATCGGCCGCTACGACAAGGTATGCGGTATGACCGGGACCGCGCTCGCCGCCGGCGCGCAGCTCCGCGAGTTCTATTCGCTCGGCGTCTCGCAGATCGACCCCAACACCCCGTGCGTGCGGTTCGACGAGGCCGACCGCACGTATATCGACCTCGACAGCAAGAACAGGGCGCTGGTCGAGCACATCGCCACCGTCCACGCGACCGGCCGGCCGGTGCTCGTGGGCACCCATGACGTGGCCGAGTCGGAGGAGCTCGCCGCACGCCTGGCCGCGAAGGACGTCGCGTGCGTGGTGCTCAACGCCAAGAACGACGAGGAGGAGGCGGCGATCATCGCCGAGGCCGGCGACGTGGGCCACGTGACCGTCTCGACCCAGATGGCCGGCCGCGGCACCGACATCCGGCTCGGCGGCTCCGACGAGGCCCGGCGCGACGAGGTGGTGGACCTGGGTGGCCTGCACGTGGTGGGCACCGGCCGGCACCGCACCGAGAGGCTGGACAACCAGCTCCGCGGGCGCGCAGGCCGTCAGGGCGACCCGGGTAGCTCCGTGTTCTTCGCCTCCATGGAGGACGACGTCGTGGTGGCGGCCCTCGAGGAGGAGAAGATCCCCACCTCCCACGACCGGATGACAGGTGAGCTCAAGGGCAACCGCGGCCGCGACGCCGTGGACCACGCCCAGCGCGTCACCGAGGGGCAGATGCTCGAGATCCACTCCAACACGTGGCGCTACAGCCGGCTGCTCGCCGAGCAGCGCGACATCCTCGCCGAGCGTCGCTCGACGCTGCTGCGGACGGAGCGGGCGTTCGAGGAACTCGGCGCACACGACCCCGCGCGCACCGAGGAGCTCGTCGAGGCGCACGGCCGCGACGCCGTGGTCCGGGGCTGCCGCGAGATCATGCTGTGGCACCTGGACATGGGCTGGGCACGCCACCTGGAGACGATGAACGACGTCCGGGAGTCCATCCACCTGCGCGCGCTCGGGCGGGAGAACCCGCTCGACGAGTTCCACCGGATCGCGATCGACCACTTCCGGGACCTCGCGGCGGACGCCGTGCGGGAGTCCGAGGAGACCTTCGCCACGATCGCCTTCACCAACACCGGGGTGGACCTCGAGGCCAATGCCATGGCGCGGCCCACCTCCACCTGGACGTACATGGTGCACGACAACCCGATGGCCGCCGGCGGCAACGTCTTCTCCGGAATGATGTCGACGTTCCGATGAACGCGGCGCGGGAGGGCAGGCGAGAGACCGACCTGCGCGAGTGGCGGACCGGGGAGGGGCGCGTCCTCGGCGCCCGGATCCCGCCGCCGCGCGACGGGCACCTCTCGGCGGCAGTACCCCCCGGCGTCGGACCGGACCGGTCCGACGACGACGAGCCGGCGCTCAGCGACCGGTTCCTCACGCTGCCCAACGTCATTTCCCTCGGTCGCATCGCTCTCATCCCGGTGCTGGTCGTGTGCATCCTGGTCTGGGACGACCCGCGCCTGGGCCTGTGGATCCTCGGCGTGCTCGTGGTGTCCGACTGGCTCGACGGCAAGATCGCCCGGCTCTGGAACATGCGCTCGACGTGGGGGGAACGCCTCGACCCCGTCGCGGACCGTCTCCTCGTGGCCGCGGTCCCGGTCGTGTTCGCGATGGCCGGCTACATCCCCGTGTGGCTCGTCGTGGTGCTGCTCGTGCGCGACGCCCTGCTCGTGGCGACGTTGCCGCTGTACCGGCGCCGGGGGATCGACCCGGAGGTCATCTACCTCGGCAAGGCGGCCACCTTCGCACTGTTCTGGTCGTTCCCGCTGCTGCTCGCCGGCAAGGCGGGGGTGCCCGGGGGCGAGGGACTGTGGATCCTCGGGCAGGCCTGCCTGTACTGGGGGGTCGGTCTCTATCTGTGGAGCGGTGCCATCTACCTGTGGCAGGCCTGGCGGGTCGCGCGGGCGGTACCACCGAAGTCGTCGGCGTCCGCCCGGATCGACTGACGCCGAGGCCGGTGTCGGTGTGTAATGTCGCCAGGTGAAACCGGCAGTGAGCCACGCGAGAAGGGCACGTCAGTGAGCGATCAGAACATCCCCGACCAGCTCCGTTACACCGAGGAGCACGAGTGGGTGGAGCGGGTGTCGGACACGCGGGTCCGCGTGGGCATCACCGAGTACGCGCAGTCCAAGCTCGGCGACATCGTCTTTGTCCAGCTCCCCGAGGTGGGCAGCGAGACCGAGTCCGGTGAGCCGTTCGGCGAGGTCGAGTCGCCCAAGAGCGTGTCCGACCTCTACGCGCCCCTGAGCGCGAAGGTGGTGGAGGTCAACGCCGCCCTCGAGGCCTCGCCGGAGCTCGTCAACTCCGACCCGTACGGGGAGGGCTGGATCGTGGTGCTCGAGGTCTCCGACGCCGAGGATCTCGAGGCCCAGCTCGAGCAGACCCTCGACTCCGAGGGATACGCCAAGGTCACCGAGGGCTGAGCGGGGCAGACCCCGCCCCGCCCCCCGCGGACGGCCCGTCCGACATAGAATCGACAGCACTGGACGCCAGAGCCCCCGATCGGGGCTCGGACGAGGAGAGACGAACGTGAGCGACAACCAGAACATGCCCGAGGCGACCGCCGAGACCACCTCGGTGTTCCGTGCGGAGCTCCTCAACGAGTCCGACCAGCAGGCGGCGCAGTCCGACTCCGCCGTCTCCGGCGTGGAGGGCCTGCCCGAGGGGCAGGCGCTGCTGGTGGTCAAGCGGGGCCCCAACGCCGGCTCGCGCTTCCTCCTGGACCAGGCCACCACCTCGGCCGGGCGGCACCCGGACAGCGACATTTTCCTCGACGACGTCACGGTGAGCCGCCGGCACGCCGAGTTCCGGAGCGAGGGCGGGGCCTTCACCGTGGTGGACGTGGGTTCCCTCAACGGCACGTACGTCAACCGCGAGCCGGTCGACTCGGCGTCCCTGTCGAACGGCGACGAGGTCCAGATCGGCAAGTTCCGCCTCGTCTTTCTCACCGGTACGCCCGGTCGGTGACGGCCGCCGGACACGGCGCCGCGGACGGGGAATCCCTCTCCATCGGCGGCGTCATCGCCCTTCTCGGTCCGGAGTTCCCGGACCTGACGGTGTCGAAGGTCCGGTTCCTGGAGAACGAGGGACTGGTCACGCCCGAGCGCACCGCGAGCGGTTACCGCCGCTTCAGTGCCACGGATGCGGAGCGGCTGCGCTACGTGCTCACCGCCCAGCGTGACCGGTACCTGCCGCTCAAGGTGATCCGTGAGGAGCTCGACGCCCTCGACGCCGCGATCGCCGACGGCTCGACCACCGCGCTGGTGCCGCGCTCGGGCGCGGGCGGCGTGCCCGGCTCGGCGCCGGACGACTTCCGCAGCGACGCGCAGAAGCGCCTCACCCGGGAGAACGTCATCGACCAGTCCGGGGTCGACGCCGCGCTCGTCGACGAGCTGGTGGCCGCCGGCCTCGTCGTGGCCGGCCCCGGCGGCTTCTACGACCCCGAGGCGGTGCTCGTCGCGCGCACGGCCCGCGACCTGGCCGCGCACGGGGTGGACATCCGGCACCTGCGCGGCTTCCGCACGGCGGCGGACCGCCAGACCGGGCTCATCGCCCAGATCGCCGGTCCGGTGGCACGCCAGGGTGACGCCGACGCGCGCGACCGCGCCGCGGAGCTTGCGCGGGAGATCGCGGCCCTCTCCGTGGCGCTGCATTCCACGCTCGTCACGGTGGCGGTCCGGCGCGCGCTCGACTCCTGACGAGCGCGCCGGGCGGGCGATCGCGGTTAGGCTTGAGGCGTGGGAGAGGCGGAGCACATGAGACAGAACATGCGCGAGGTGGACGTGGTCGGCATCCGGTTCGAGGAGCCGGAGTACGCCCCGGTGCTCGTCCTCAAGGAGCGCGACGGCGGCCGGTACGTCCCCATCTGGATCGGCGCGGCCGAGGCCGCCGCGATCAGCCTGCAGCAGCAGGGGGTGCGGCCGGAGCGGCCGCTCACGCACGACCTGCTCGCAACCCTGTTGGAGACGTTCTCGCACCCGCTCGAGCGCGTGGAGATCGTGGGCGTGTCCGAGGGGACATTCCTCGCCGAGATGGTCTTCGACGCCGGTCGCCGCGTGTCGGCCCGGCCGTCCGACGCGGTGGCGGTCGCCCTGCGGACGTCGTCTCCGGTCCTCGTGAGCCGCGAGGTGCTCGACGAAGTGGGGCTCTCGCTCGCCGAGGGCGGCGAGGAGGAGGTCGAGGCGTTCCGCGAGTTCCTGGACCAGGTGAGCGCGGACGACTTCCTCGAGGGCGACGGTCCGGAAGAGCCGGGCGGCTCCACCCCCTGATCTTTGTGCACAGGCTGTTCGTGATCACGAGAGCATCACTGGCACCAATTCGCAGGTGAGAGCCAGACCTAAAGTTCAACTTGAGGTTGAGGTTTTCCGCGTGTCCTGTTGATCGGTGGCGGTCGTGGGCCTAGCGTGACCTTCAGTGAACTACACCTATGGGGTTCACGGGTTCAGGCGCCGGCTCGTGTCCGGCATCCTGTCGTCGCGGCCGTGACGACAGACCACCTTTCGTGAGGGAGCAATCGTGGCCGACCACACCCGGGGTCCGGAGTCGTCCTCCACCGGTACGGAAGCCGAGGGTCTCCTCGGGGACACCGCCGAGGCCATGCAGGCCACGCTGGACGAGGTGCAGCCCGGTCTGTTCCCGGACGACGGTATCCCGGACGCGACCACCGGGTACCGCGTCCCCATCGCCTGCCAGGTCGCCGGGATCACCTACCGTCAGCTCGACTACTGGGCGCGCACCGACCTCGTCGTCCCCTCGATCCGCAACGCTGCCGGTTCCGGCAGCCAGCGCCTCTACTCCTTCAAGGACATCCTCGTCCTCAAGATCGTCAAGCAGCTCCTCGACACCGGGATCTCGCTGCAGAACATCCGCAAGGCCGTGGACCAGATCCGTTCCCGCGGGGTCCAGGACCTCGCCACCATCACCCTGTTCTCCGATGGGCGCACCGTGTTCGAGTGCACCTCCAAGGAGGAGGTCTTCGACCTGCTGCAGGGCGGCCAAGGGGTCTTCGGCATCGGTGTCGGTGGCGCCATGCGCGAACTCGCCGGATCGATCTCCGAGTTCCCCGCCGAGACGGTGTCCGAGGAGGACGTCGTCGAGCTGGTCGAGGACGAGCTCGCCGCCCGCCGCCGCGCCCGCGCCAACCGCCGCACCGGCTAGCGCTCCACGACCGGACGGCGCCGCCTCCCGCGATGATGCGGGCGCCGGCGCCGTCTGCGACTAGACTCGGGACCGCGTTCACGCGACGCACGGGAGAGCACCGCGGCAGCCGGCCGCGGGCGCCGAAGGAGCAACTCCTCTCCGAGAATCTCTCAGGCACCCGGACCGTGAGTCGAACGGACGCCTCTGGAGAGCGGTGGAACCGACCACCCGCCCACGGGGAAAGACCGGCCGCGGTCCGCGGTCCCGGTCGAATCTCTCAGGCGCCGGCGCGGCCCGGCACGGGACAGAGCGGAGAGGGTACGACCGGCCCGCGCGCCGCCCACCGGAGGGCGGCCCGCCCTTCTCAGGAGCACCGTTGACGACCACCCCGCACACCGCACGCACCGGAGGCGAGTTCGTCGCCCGCCACCTCGGGCCCGACGCCGACGGACTGGCCCGCATCCTCGAGACGATCGGCGTGGGCTCACTCGACGAGCTGGCCGAGCGCGCCGTTCCCGCCGTCATCCTCGACGAGGTGGGCCCCGATGGTCGCGCCACGGGCATCGACGCCCTCCCGGAGCCGCTCTCGGAGTCCGACACGCTCGCCGCGCTGCGCGCGCTCGCCGACCGCAACACCGTGGCCGTCTCGATGATCGGCCAGGGCTACTACGACACGCTCACCCCGGGCGTCATCCTGCGCAACGTGGTGGAGAGCCCGGCCTGGTACACGGGCTATACGCCGTACCAGCCGGAGATCAGCCAGGGCCGCCTCGAGGCGCTGCTCAACTTCCAGACCATGGTCTCCGACCTCACGGGCATGGACATGGCCAACTCGTCGATGCTGGACGAGGGGACGGCCGCCGCCGAGGCCATGACGATGCTGCGACGGGCCAACCGCAAGAGCAAAAGCCCCCGCTTCGCCGTCGACACCGACGTCTTCGCGCAGACCGCCGCCATCCTCGCCACCCGCGCCGAGCCGCTCGGCATCGAGATCGTCACCGCGAACCTCGTCGACGACGGGCTGCCCGAGGGCGAGTTCTTCGGTGCCCTCGTCCAGACCCCCGGTGCATCGGGGCGCGTCGCGGACGTGTCCGCGCTCATCGAGCAGTGTCATGAGCGCGGCGTCCTCGTGGCCGCCGGCGTGGACCTGCTCGCCGCCACCGTCCTCACCCCGGCGGGGGAGAAGGGCGCCGACGCGTGCTTCGGTTCCACCCAGCGCTTCGGCGTCCCGCTCGGTTTCGGCGGCCCGCACGCCGGCTACCTCGCGTGCCGTTCCGAGTACGCTCGCAACCTGCCGGGCCGGCTCGTGGGCGTGTCCACCGACGCCGACGGCCGCGTGGCCTACCGCCTGGCGCTGCAGACCCGCGAGCAGCACATCCGGCGTGACAAGGCGACGAGCAACATCTGCACGGCGCAGGTGCTCCTCGCCGTCGTCGCCGCGATGTACGCCTCGTACCACGGAGCGGAAGGGCTCGCCGCCATCGCGCGGCGCGTCCACGCCCACGCCGGCGTGCTCGCCGACGGGCTCGTCGCCGCGGGGGTGCGGGTGGTCCACGCCGACTTCTTCGACACCGTCCTCGCCGAGGTCCCCGGCCGCGCGGACGAGGTGCTCGCCGCCGCGGCCGAGCGCGGGATCAACCTGTGGAAGGTCGACGACGACCACGTGTCCGTCGCGTGCGACGAGGCCACCACCTCCGGCCACGTGGCGCTCGTCCTCGAGGCGTTCGGCGGCCGCGTCGAGGACGTCGCCGACGCGGGCGGCCTCGAGGTCCTCGTGGACCCCGCCTACGGCGACCGGACGAGCGAGTACCTGCAGCACGAGGCGTTCACCCGCTACCGCACCGAGACCGCGATGCTGCGCTACCTGCGCGCGCTGTCGGACAAGGACATGGCGCTGGACCGCACCATGATCCCGCTGGGCTCGTGCACCATGAAGCTCAACGCCACCACGGAGATGGAGCCCATCACGTGGCCGGAGTTCAACCGGCTGCACCCGTTCGCGCCCGCCGAGCAGACCGCCGGCATCCGGCAGCTCGTCGCCGACGTCGAGCAGTGGCTCGTCGACATCACGGGCTATGCGGCGGTGAGCCTGCAGCCCAACGCGGGCAGCCAGGGCGAGTACGCGGGCCTGCTCGCGATCCGCGACTACCACCGCTCGCGCGGAGACGACGCCCGGACCGTGTGCCTCATTCCGTCCTCCGCGCACGGTACCAACGCGGCCTCGGCCGTCATGGCCGGCATGAAGGTCGTCGTGGTGGGCTGTCGGCCCAACGGCGACGTGGACGTGGACGACCTGCGGGAGAAGGTCGCGAAGCACGCCGACGAGCTCGCGGCGATCATGATCACCTACCCCTCGACCCACGGCGTGTACGAGCACGACATCGAGGAGATCTGCGCGGTCGTCCACGATGCCGGTGGTCAGGTGTACATCGACGGTGCCAATCTCAACGCCCTCGTCGGCGTGGCCCGGCCGGGCCGCTTCGGCGGCGACGTGAGCCACCTCAACCTGCACAAGACGTTCTGCATCCCGCACGGCGGTGGCGGGCCGGGTGTCGGCCCGGTCGCGGTGGCCGAGCACCTGAGGGAGTTCTTGCCCGGCCACCCGTACGAGGAGGGGCTCGGTGGTGGCGCAGTCGTCTCGGCCGCGGCATTCGGTTCCGCGTCGATCCTGCCCATCACGTGGGCCTACGTCCGCATGATGGGGGCGGAGGGTCTGCGCCGGGCCACACTCACCGCCATCGCGAGCGCCAACTACCTCGCCCGCCGCATCGGCGAGCACTTCCCGGTGCTGTACTCCGGCGACGGGGGCTGGGTCGCGCACGAGTGCATCCTCGACTTCCGTCCGCTCATCGACTCGGTCGGCATCTCGATCAACGACGTGGCCAAGCGGCTGGCCGACTACGGCTTCCACGCGCCCACGATGAGCTTCCCGGTGGCCAACACGCTCATGGTGGAGCCCACCGAGAGCGAGAACCTGGCCGAACTCGACGCGTTCTGCGATGCCATGGCCGCCATCCGCGCCGAGATCGACCGCGTGGCGAGCGGGGAGTGGACGGTCGAGGACAACCCGCTGCGCGGGGCGCCCCACACCGCCGAGAGCGTCTCCGCCGACGAGTGGGAGCACGCCTACCCGCGTAGCGTGGCCGGCTATCCGCTCGGTTCGTCGTGGCGGCCCAAGGTGTGGCCCGCGGTGCGCCGGATCGACGGTGCCTACGGCGACCGCAACCTCGTGTGCTCGTGTCCGCCGCCGGAGGCGTTCGAGTAGGGCCTCCGGCCTCGGGCCGCGGATCGTGTCGTACCCCTGTGCCATGGTGCGGGGCATGACGACGATCGGAGCACGACCAGTCCCGGCCCTGCCCGCGGCCTGCCTCGAGTGGTGTCGCGCCCAGCCCCCGGCGCTGCTGGTGGCGGACGAGTACGTGGAGGTCGACCTCGACCTGTGGAACCTCCGCCTGGCGGAGCGGGGGATCGACCTCCGCCTGCGCGCGGGCGGACCGGACGGCGGGGTCGTCGAATCCGGGCGCGGCTTCCTGCGTCGCAGCGACCTGTGGGCCGCCGGCCGGCGTGCCCGGGGCAGCCTCGAGGAGTCGGTGATCGCTCTGTACATGTGCGCCGCCTGGCTCGCCGGGCACCCGCAGCGGTCCGGGATCCGGCGTGGCCTGCCGGACTTCCGGGTCCCCGAACGTGACCGGCCCGCATGGCACTCGGTGTCCGCACACGGGTTCCCGCTCGTCCTGCACGACGTGGTGGATTGGCTGGACTCCCCGTCGGACGCGATGAGCCTGCTCCGCAACGGGGCGCCGCACGGCTGCGTCGGTCGTGGGGTGCCCGACCTCGGCTACCCGCTGGCGTCGCTGTACCTGTCGTCCCTGGCCATGGCGTGGTCGGAGGAGGAGATCGTCCCCGTCGACCCGGCGGGCCTGGCCTCACTCGTCCACGCGGGCTGGACCGAGGTGGAGTCGATCGCGCGGATGACGCCGCGCCGGTACGAGCGCTACCTCGACGTCGTCTCGACGTGGGCGCGGCACGCGGCGGTTGACCCGCTCGTCGTGGAGATGTGGTTGGTGCGGGACTGGCACGACCGGCGGTGCGGCGACGTCCCGGCCGACGGCACCGGCGCCGACTCGCCGCCAGGCGGGACCCGGCGGCGCTGAGCGCCGCGAGCGGCTAGGGTCCGCCTCATGGAACCCCGCAGCCTGACCGTCCCCGTCGACGTGGGCACGCTGGACGTGCTCGACTGGTCCCCGGACGCGGCGCCCCGCGCGACGGTGCTGGCGCTGCATGGCTTCCCCGAGACCCCGTGGGCGTGGGGCCCGGTCGCCGAGCGGCTCGTGCCCCGCGGGGTGCGTGTGGTGGCGCCCGCACAGCGCGGATACTCGCCGGGCGCCAGGCCCGCCGGGGTGGACGCCTACGCTTTGGAACACCTCGGTGCCGATGCGCTCGAGGTTCTCGACCGCCTGGGCCTTGACGGCGCGCACGTCGCCGGCCACGACTGGGGCGCCTCGGTGGCGTGGTGGCTCGCGGTGCACCACCCGGGCAGGGTGGAGGCGCTCACGGCCGTCTCGGTGCCGCACCTGACCGCCTTTGCCGACGCGATCCTCACCGACCCGGTCCAGCAGGAAAAGTCCGCGTACTTCGGGCTCTTCCGGCAGGAGGGCCGTGCCGAGGACGTCCTCCTGGAGGAGGGGGCGCACCGCCTGAGGGCGCTGTTCGGCGAGGATGTGCCCGCGTACCTCGTCGACGCTCACCTCGCGGTCCTCGGCAACCGGGACACGCTCACCGCGGCGCTCAACTGGTACCGGGCGATGCGTCGCAGCGACCTGCCGGACGTCACCGTGCCCACTACTTACGTGTGGGGCGAGGAGGACATGGCGATCGGCAGGACGGCAGCGGAAGGCTGCGCTGCCCGCGTCGCGGGCGACTACCGCTACGTCGCCCTGCCCGGCGTGGGCCACTGGGTGCCCGAGCAGGCCGCGGACGCGGTGGCAGAGGAGATCCTCGCGCGTATCGGCTGACCGGCCCGCGCGGGATCGAGATCCTCCGTGGTGGCGGTGGGGTAGGGGCACGTCGCGACCTGGGTGGGCCGGAGCGCGACGAGGCGTCGGCGGCGCCGGAGGAGGGGGCGGGGCACAACCCGGGCCGGTACCGCGCGCTACCTCCGCAGCTCGCGCTTGAGCAGCTTGCCCGACTGGTTCCGAGGGAGCTCGTCCACGAACACGATCCGCTTGGGCACCTTGAACGGTGCGAGGTGACCCCGGGTACCGTCGATGATCTCCGCCTCCGTGGCCTCGGCGCCGTCCTTGAGCACGACCACCGCGGTGACGGCCTCGATCCACTTGTCGTCCGGGGTGCCGATCACCGCGACCTCGGCGACGCGCTCATCCTGGTAGACGGCGTCCTCGACCTCGCGGGAGGCGACGAGTACGCCGCCGGTGTTGATGACGTCCTTGATCCTGTCGACGACCTCGATGTAGCCCTCGTCGTCCTGCACCACGAGATCCCCGGAGTGGAACCAGCCGTCGCGGAAGGCCTCCTCGGTGGCCTCGGGCTTGTTCCAGTAGCCGCGGCACAGCTGCGGGGAGCGGTAGACGATCTCTCCGCGCTCGCCCGGCGCGACCTCGGCGCCGGTCTCGTCCACGACCCGGGTCTCGACGAAGAACGCGGCCCGGCCGGCGCTCGCGGGGCGCGCATCGTGCTCCTCGGGCCGCAGGACGCAGGCCAGCGGCCCGATCTCGGACTGCCCGAAGCAGTTGTAGAAGCCGAGCTCCGGGTACCGGCCACGGAGCCGCTGGAGCACGGTCACCGGCATGATCGATGCGCCGTACTGCGCCTTGCGCAGGCTCGACAGGTCCCGGGTCTCCAGGTCCGGGTGCGAGGCCAGCGGGACCCACACGGTGGGGGCGAGGAAGAGCGACCCGATCCGGTCGGCCTCGACCCTCCGGAGGATCTCAGGGATGTCGGGCGCGGCCATGAGGTGCACCGTCGCTCCGAGGGACAGGTACGGCAGCGCGAACACGTGCATCGCCGCCGAGTGGTAGAGCGGCATCGTCACCAGCGGCTCGTCGTCCGCGGCGAGGTCCAGGGTGAGGATGCAGCTCACGTACTCGTGTACGAGCGCCGAGTGGGTCATCATGGCGCCCTTGGGGCGGGACGTGGTGCCCGAGGTGTAGAGGAGCTGCGCCAGCGCGTCGCCGTCCGCGGGGGAGGTCACGGACTCACCCTCGACGGGGGACAGGGCGATGTCGAGGATGCTGTCGCCCGCCGGGGCGTCGCTGGGCGGCAGGAGGTCGATGGACTCGATCCCCGGCAGGCGCTCGACGACGGGGTCGAGTGTGGTGCGCTGCGCCGGGTCCACGAGGACGAGCGAGGCACCCGAGTCGGTGAGGAGGTACTCGAGCTCCTCGCCGGTGAGGGCGTAGTTGACGGGAACGTGGGTGTAGCCGGCGCGGGAGACGCTGAGAAACGCGACGAGGTAGGCGTCGGAGTTCACGCCGTACGCGGCCACCCGGGAGCCGTCCTCGAGGCCCAGGTCGCGGATCGCGGCGGCCACCCTGTCGACGGCCGCGTCCAGCTCGGCGTAGGTCCACCGGCGGCCTGCGAAGGTGAGCGCGGTGCGCTCCGGGAAACGGGCCGCGCTCCGGCGCAGCACGGCGTCGACGGTGCCGCCGCGCGTCGCGGGGGCGGGGCCGGTATGAGGGGTAGACGTCATGGGTCCACCCTAGGGGTCCGCGTCCTCCGGGGCCTCCGCCCGGCGGATCGCGAGGATGTCCGGGGGGACGGCGCCGTCCCGGTCGCGCGGGGTCCAGTGCTCGCCCGGCACCCATTGCGAGCCGCAGCCGCGGCAGGCGAACATCGCCTCGCCGCGGCGCTCGACCGGGGTGCGGTGCCACGAGCACAGGTCCCGGCACGGGCGCACGCGCAGCGGAGCCAGGTCGACGCGGGTCGTGGTGTCGCGGGAACGGGTCGGGCGGAAGAGCGTCATGTCCCGCCCCAGGGTAGTGCCCGGCGCGTCTACGGTGGAGCCATGGCACCCCCCGCACCTGCCGCGGCGTTGCTCAGCCTCAAGGTGAGGCTGGCCGACGCCCGGCCCCCTGTCTGGCGCAGGCTCGAGGTGGCGGGGGACCTCACGGTGGAGGACCTCGTCGACGTGCTCCTCGCGGCCATGGGCTGGCACAACCTGCACCGCCACCGGATCATCGTGCTGCCCGACGGCGACGGGGCCACGGACGGCGAGCCGGGTCCGAACGACGAGTGGGCGGTGCCCGTGGCTGACCTGCTCGGACGCGTGGGCGACCGGATCGACTTCCGATACGACCTGGTCGCGCGGTGGGACCACGAGGTCGAGACGACGGCCGTGGAAGCCCTTCCCCCGGACCATCCGGGGGCGACGCTGCGGGACGGGCGCGGGCCCTGCCCCGTCGACGTCGAACCCGGGAAGGCCCCGACCGGCGAGCCGCGGCGGTTCCGGGTGGCGGAGCGGGACGCCGCGGTGCGGGCCGCGATCCACCTGCCGCACGGTCGCCGGGACATCGCCCGGCGTGAGGCGGAGATCATGGCCTGGTTCGTCCGTTGGGTGGGCAGCGGCCGCGCGCTCACGATGTCCGGTCGGCTCACCAAGTCGGCCGTGACCGAGATCCTCGTCGCCCGCCGCTGGACAGACCCCGGGCACACTGCGGGCGCGCACCGGCCGGTCGGCGTCCCGGAGGCGCTGGCCTACCCGGTGCTCGTGCTGGATTCCCGTGCCCGGGCGCTCGGCCTGGTGGAGGGACAGGCGGACCGGCTCGTCGCCACGGTGAAAGGGCGGGAGCTGGTGGACGACGCCGACCGGCTCGCCGAGGAGATCGTCCGCGCCTACCCGCGATCGGTGCTCTGGGGCAGCGCCCCGCGGGGCTGGAGCGCGCGGCGATGAGGGCGTGCCCCTGCGGCAGCGGACGCGGCCTGGACGCCTGTTGTGGTCCGCTGGTGCTGGACGGCCTTCCCGCGGAAACCGCGGAGGCGCTGATGCGGTCCCGGTACACGGCCTTCGTCCTCGGCGAGACCGAGCACCTGTGGCGGACGTGGCACCCGCGGACCAGGCCTGCGACCGTGGACAGCGGCGGCGTGACGTGGACGGGTCTGCGGGTACTCGAGGTGTCCGGCGGCGGCCCGGACGAGGCGACCGGAGTCGTGGAGTTCGAGGCCCGCTTCACCGTCGACGGCGCCGCGGACGTGCACCGCGAGCGGTCGACGTTCGAACGCCGGGGCGGGCGCTGGACCTACGTGACGGGTTGAGTCGACGTCGCCTGCGGGTCCGCCGGCTGGCGGGTGACGGTCAACGAACCGATCGTCCCCGGTGTCACCAGCTCGATGCGGCCGACGCGGGAGCCGGGCGGCATGGTCCACGCGACCATGCCGCGGACCTCTTCACCGGGGGTGGCCATGACCGATCGGATGAGCGGGTCCTCGACTGTGCCGGCGGGGTTGTCGATCCGCTCGAGCTGGCGCCCTGAGGGGTCGAAGGCCCGGAGGTCGGAGGGCTCGATGACGGGCTGGCCGGAGGCCTGGACGGCGCGCACGTCCACCGCCACCACGGTGTCGGAGTAGACCGACGAGGGCACGATCCGGAGGTTGGAGACGGTGACGGTGGCGTCCCAGCCGTCCCCGGTCACCGGGAAGGGGCGGTCGAACTGCTGGGAGGTTGCCACGGGCCCCGAGGCCGTCGTGGTGGGGACGGCGGTGCCGGGCCCCTCGTCCTCGGACGAACACGCGGCAAGCGACAGCGCTAGGGCCGCGATCACGGCGGCGGGGGCGGCGCGACGCATGAGGTACTCCTCGGGGGCACACGGGCAGGTGCCGGGGCCGTCCCGGCGGTGCCAGATTACTGCTCGGGTGACCCGCGCTCGTCCGCGGCACGCAGGTCGGACCAGCGTTTCCCGGACACCCTGCGGGCCAGGTCCTGGTCGACGTCGTCGAGTTCGGCCGCCATCTCGATGAGCTGGATCTTGAAGTTGACGGGGACGAACACGCGGTCGACGAGCTCCGACTCCGCGTAGATCGTCTCGCCGTCGAACACGTACCGGCACCACAGGGAGTCCCGGTTGAGGATCGCCACTTCGGTCTCCGCGGCGGCGACGTCCCGCACCGACGAGACCAGTGGGCTGCGGAAGATCACGAGGGGAAGCGAGCGGTGGACGCGGACGAAGAGCAGCGCGCTCCCCGCGGGGACGGCGAACACGTCGTGCTCGTCGGCGGGGACGTCCCGCTCGTAGATCTCGGCCAGCGCGGTCCCCACGGCCCGGGTGGCCTCGTCGGGGCTGCCGATGGGCAGGGCGACGAAGTCCGGGTGCTCCGGAGGGGACGCGTCGGGGGTCGCACGCTCGGGCCGGGTGGGGCCCGTCGCGTCGTGGAGGAACACGGGGTGCGGGATGCCGAAGACGCGCTCGAGGGTCGCCGCGACGAGGCGTGCTGCCTCGTCCGCCGCCCCGGTGCGGACCCGGACGTGCGGACCCACGGTGTCCTCCGCAGGGCCCTCCCACCCCAGCGCGCCCAGGTGGGCCAGGCGCGTGGGGCGGAGCCCGTCCCCGTCCTCCTGCCCTCCGGAGATCTCGACGCGGACGGTCCCCGGATCTGTCACGGTGAACCGCACGAACGGGGTGCGCGAGGAGGGTGAGCCGAGTACGGGGACGGCGATGTCGAACGTGCCGCCCGGCGCCAGTTCGCGCATCAGCTCAGCGAGGTGGGCGGCGAAGCGGTCCCACCCGGCGGCGATCGACGCGTCGACGTCGAACTCGTACTGCGGCATGCCTCGCAGTCAACCACCGGTCCGCGGGCCCGTCAGGCGTTCGCGCGTCGCCGGCCTGCGCCGCCCCCGTCGTGCTGCGCACGTCCGGGGGCATCGTGCGTCCCGTGGGGACGGGCGCGGCTCAGCGGTCGCTGCTCGGGCGCCCCGCATCGTGGTCGGCCCAGTAGTCGTCCGAGCCGTCGAACAGCACACGCAGGCGCCCGTCCCGCTCCACCACCTCGGGTTCGATCGGCGAGATGCGGGGCTCGGCGGCCATCGCCGACGCGACGTCCGGGAACCCGGCGAGGTGGGTGAGCTGTACCCATGTGGGCGGCAGCAGCATCGAGCGACCGGCGCGGAAGTCGGCGAGCAGATCCACCGGCCGCGCCCACATGGTGAGGTCCACCTCGGAGGTGAGGTCGTCCGCCTCCTGCCCCTCGGGCAGGGCGGCCAGGAAGAAGCGGGTGTCGTACCGCTTGGGCTCGACTTCCGGGGTGATCCAGTGGTCGAAGGGGCGCAGCCGGCCCGCCGCGAGGGAGAGATCGGCCTCGGCGAGGAACTCGCTGAACGCCAGGCGGTGCGCCTCCAGGTCCTCGCGGCGCGCGTGGTAGCGGCCGACGTCGGCGACCGGTGCGCCGTCGAGGTGATCGGCGAGCAGGACGCCGCACTCCTCGAACGTCTCGCGGGCCGCGGCGCAGACCAGCCGTCGGGCCCGGTCGACGTCGCAGTCGAGCCGCTCGGCCCACCACTCGGGGGCGGGCCCGGTCCAGGCGACGTCCGGGTCGTCGTCGGCGGCGTCAACCCCGCCGCCGGGGAACACCGTCATGCCCCCCGCGAACGCCATGCCACGCACGCGGCGCACCGCGAACACCTCGGGTCCACGGTCGGTGTCGCGGAGAACCATCACGGTGGAGGCGTCCTTGACGGGCTTCGGGGAGGGGTGGGGCTGTCCGGTCATGAGGGACAGTCTGGCGCGGCGGACGCGGGAGCTGGACCGCGGGGTGGCGCAACCGCCCCGATCAGGGGACAGGGCCGACGTCCGGGAGCACGCCGTGCAGGACCCGGTGGACGTGCCCGCGCAGCCCCGCCCGATGGTCCCGCTCCGCGTCCGCGGCGATCCCGGCCCGGACCAGCTCCATGTAGATCACGTCGAAGACGGTCTGGGCCGGCTCGTCGAGCGCGGCCTCGTCGACCCCGTCGCCGGCGTGGCGGGCGAGGACGAGCGCGATGAGGTCCCGCAGCCCCGTGAGGATGCGCAGGGCCTCGGTCCGGTGGGGCCCCCGCTCACCGAAGAGGGTCTCCCGGTGGTAGGCCACGACGTTCTCGGGCTGACGCTTGAGGGCGAGGATCACCGGGTCGCAGAGGACGAGCAGGTCCTCCACCGGATCGCCGGTGTCCGGCACCGCGTCGAACATGGGGCGGAAGTCGTTGTTGGCCACCATGCACAGCAGCTCGCCCTTGGACTGGGCGTAGCGGAACAGGGTGCCGGTGCCGACGTCCGCCAGTCGCGCGACCTCCTGGGTGGTGACCGAGGAGAACCCGCGGGTCGAGAAGAGCTCGCGGGCCGCGGCCTCGATGCGGCGTCGCTTGTCGGCCTTGTTGCGCTCGCGGCGGCCCGGCTCCCGGACCGCGGACGCGTCGGAGGTGGTCACGAGAACCATTCGGTCGGTTTGCCGGCCCACAGCAGGAGCGTGAAGACCACGGCCACCACGACGAGGGTGACGAGCAGCGCCACGACCGGGGAGCGCACGGCGAACGCCAGGAGGCGCTCCGGCAGCGTGCGCGGTGCCTCCCCACCGGGCGCCAGGCGCCACGGGCCGTCGAGCAGGCCCCGACGCTCCACCGACCGCTCGAAGGGCACGGTGGCGTAGGGGATGACGGCCGAGGCCAGGCCGAGGATGCCGGTGCCGGCGGACCACTTCTTGTCCGTCCACACCGCCAGCGTGGCCACCACGTAGCAGAGGAACACGAAGCCGTGGATGCTACCGCCGACGAGTGTGGCCCACTCCAGGCCGAACCCGTACTTGCCGATCATGCCGAGGATCAGCAGGGTCCAGGTGACGACCTCGGCAAAGGCGAGTCGCAGATAGAGCGTGCGGGGTGACACGGGGTTCTCCTCGAGGCTGTTCTCGGTGTTCGTACTCCGGCGGCCATGGTACGGGCGACGGATCGCGGGAGGTCCGGGACCTCCGGCCCGGTCAGCCGGACAGGGTGAGAGAGGCGAAGCGGACCTCGCCGGCGTCGTCGCTGGCCGCCAGGTCCACGACGCCCTCCACGGCCCAGCCGTGGTCACCGTCCGGGTCCTCGAGTACCTGCCGCACGCGCCAGGTTCCGGGCTCCACTCCGTCGCCGGTCTCGGTGACGGTGAACAGTGCGGGGCCGCGGGCGGACGGACCGGTCCCGATCGCGTCGTACTCGTCCCAGTACGGGTCGATCTCGGCGTCCCAGTCCGGGTGGTCGGGCACGTCGGCGTCCAGTTCCACGAGGCGCTCGATGTCCTCCCGGGCCAGCAGCTCCACTCGCCGGAACATGGCGTTGCGGACCATCACCCGGAACGCCCGGTGGTTGGCGGTCACCGGTCTCGAGGTGCCCGCCGACTCGCCGAACGCCAGCTCGGCGACCCGCTCGGGGGTGGTGTCGGGGTCGGTGAGGACCTCCCACTCGTCGAGCAGGCTGGAATCGACCTGGCGGACCAGCTCGCCGAGCCACTCCACGAGGTCGTCGAACTCCTCGGTCCGCAGGTCGGCCGGCACGGTCTGGCGCAGCGCGCGGTAGGCGTCGGTGAGATAGCGCAGGACCGCACCTTCGGAACGGCCGAGCCCGTAGGCGGAGACGAGGTCGGAGAACGTCATACCGCGCTCGACCATCTCGCGCACCACGGACTTGGGGGATGGCTCGAACTCCGACACCCACGGGTGGCCGGCGCGGTAGGCGTCGTAGGCGTCGGCGAGGAGGTCGTCCAGCGGCTTGGGCCAGGTGATGCCCTCGATGATCTCCATCCGCTCCGAGTACTCGACGCCGTCGGCCTTGAGCGCCCCGATCGCCTCGCCCCGGGCCTGGCGCTGCTGGGCGTAGAGGACCGGCCGCGGGTCGTCGAGGACCGCCTCGATCACCGACACCAGGTCCAGTGTGGGGGTGGGAGAGTCCGGGTCGAGGACCTCCATCGCGGCGAGCGCGAACGGGGAGAGGGGCTGGTTGAGCGCGAAGTCCCGCTGAAGGTCGACGACGAGGCGGACGTGTCTCCCCTCGTCGTCGGGCTCGGAGAGCCGCTCCACGATCCCGGCGGTCTCCAGGCCGCGGAACAGCTCGATCGCACGCAGGACGTGGTGCCGGGTCCGGGCCCGAGTCTCGTGCGAGCCGAGCAGCAGGTGTCGCATGTGGTCATAGCAGTTCCCGGGCCGCGAGATCACGTTGAGCAGCATCGCGTTGCTCACCTCGAACCGGCTGGTGAGTTGCTCGGGCCGGGCGTCGACGAGCTTGTCGAAGGTGGCGCGGGACCAGTTGACGAACCCTTCCGGGGGCTTCTTCTTGGCGAGCCTGGCCTTCTTCTTGGGGTTGGCGGCGACCTTGGCCGCGGCCTTGGCGTTCTCGATCTCGTGCTCGGGGGCCTGAACCACCACCAGACCCTCGGTGTCGAATCCGGCGCGACCGGCGCGGCCGGCGATCTGGTGGAACTCGCGGGCGCGCAGGACCCGCTGGCGGCGCCCGTCGAACTTGGTGAGTCCGGTGAACAGCACGGTGCGGATGGGCACGTTGATCCCCACCCCGAGCGTGTCTGTACCGCAGATGACGGTGAGGAGGCCGTCCTGCGCGAGGCGTTCGACGAGTCGCCGGTACTTGGGAAGCATGCCGGCGTGGTGGACGCCGATGCCGTGCAGGAGGAGCTTGCGCAGTGTGCGACCGAAGGCGGTGGTGAAGCGGAACGCCCCGATCTCCTCGGAGATCGCCGCCTTGCGTTCCCTGGTGGCCACGGCCAGCGACGTGAGCGCCTGCGCCTGTTCCAGGGCGGCGGCCTGGGTGAAGTGGACGATGTAGACGGGCGCCTTTCCGTCCCGGACGAGTAGTTCGACGGACTCGTGGACCCCGGTGAGGACGTAGTCGAAGCTCAGCGGCACGGGTCGCTCCGAGCCGCCCACGTAGGTGCACTCGCGCCCGGTGCGGGTGCGCAGGTCCTCGAGCAGCCAGTCCACGTCGCCGAGCGTGGCGGACATGAGTAGGAACTGTGTGTCGGGCAGCTCGATGAGCGGCACCTGCCAGGCCCAGCCACGGTCCGGCTCGGAGTAGTAGTGGAACTCGTCCATCACCACCTGGCCGATGTCCGCGGCCGCGCCCTCGCGCAGGGCGATGTTGGCCACGATCTCGGCGGTGGCGCAGACGATCGGGGCGTCGGCGTTGACCGCGGCGTCGCCGGTGAGCATGCCCACGTTCTCGGCGCCGAACACCTCGCACAGGGCGAAGAACTTCTCGCTGACGAGTGCCTTGATGGGGGCGGTGTAGTAGCTGCGGCGCCCTGTGGCCATCGCGGCGAAGTGGGCGCCGAGCGCGACGAGCGACTTGCCGGAACCGGTGGGGGTGGCCAGGACGACGTGGCTGCCGGTCGCGACTTCGAGGACCGCTTCCTCCTGCGCGGGATAGAGGGTCAGCCCGCGTTCGCCGGCCCAGGCGACGAACGCATCGAACACCGCCTCGTCGAGGAGGTCGGACGGGACGTCGTCGAGGTCGGCGAGGAGATCGGGCAGCTGCACCCGGCCGAGCCTAGTCGTCCTGCTCGTCTCCGGACTGTTCGGCGAGGAAGCGCTCGAACTCGGCGCCGATCTCCTCTCCGGACGGCAGCGGCTTGCCGCCCGGGGTGAGCGAGTCGGAGCCGTGGTGGGACTCCATGAACTGGTCGTACTGCTTCTCCATCATCTCCACGGCCGTCCGGATCTCCGGGCTGTCCGCGATCTGGGCCGTGACCTGCTCGGTGAAGTCCTCGGCGGCGGACTCGAGCTCGCCCGTGGGCAGGTCCAGACCGGAGACCTTCGCCACGTCCCCGACCAGGCCGAGGACGGCCGCGGGGTATGGGGTCTGGGAGAGGTACTGCGGCACGTGGACGGTGAAGCCCAGGGACGGGATCCCGTGCTCGGACATGCGTAGCTCGAGCAGCGAACCGGCGTTGCCCGGGACCGAGAACTCGCCCGGCCAGGCGGAGAAGCCGCGGATGAGGTCTACGTCGCTCGAGTGCGCGCTGGACTGGGTGGGCCGGGTGTGCGGCACCCCGAGCGGCAGGGAGCCGAGTCCGACGGACATCCGTACGCCGAACGTCCCGCACAGGTCGATGACCGACTCGGTGAAGCGGTCCCAGCGCAGGTCCGGTTCGAGGCCGGAGAGCAGGAGGAACGGCGTTCCGGAGGAGTCCTCGATCTTGTGGATCTGGATCCGGGGCTCGGTGTAGCCGGCGAAGTGGTCGAACGAGTAGCGCAGGCGCGGGCGGCGCGACCGGTAGTCGACCAGCTCGTCCGCATCGAACTCCACGAGCAGCTGCGCGTCGAGCGAGTCCCGGAGGTGGCTGGTGGTGCCCTGGACGGCGTGCCCGGCGTCCGAGAAGCCCTCGAGGCCGTGCACGAGCACCGGTCCCTCGCTCGACGCGGACCGCAGGTCGGGGAGGGGTTCGATGAGGCGATAGAGGTCGCTGTGCCTGGCCATGTCGGCTCCTTTCGTCACGTCCCGGGTTCCGGGCCGCCGAGGGGGCCTTCGGTCGTGGATTCGACCCGGGGTCTCACCCACTCCACAACGATAACGAGGTCCGGATGATTCCCACAGACCGCCGGGCCACTCCACAGGAGAGGGTCGCGAGCGGCCGTCGGGGCGGATCAACGTGTCAGCGGTGCCCGAGGGTGGAGACCGGTGCACGGCACCCGCGGACCGGGGCCAGAGGGGGCGGCGGACGCGCGACGAGGGGGAGCGAGATGGACGCGATCGACGAGGGGTACGACGGCGGAGCGCGGGAGACGGTGGTGATCCGGTCCCCGGAGGACCTCATCGCGTCGGTGCCGTCAATGATCGGCTTCACGCCTGGCAGCGGGTCGGTGGTCGTGGTGTGCGGGGAACGCGCGGGGGGCCGGACGGGGCCCGTCGTCCGGCTCGACGCCCACGGAATGCTCGGGATCGACGACGGGTTCGGGCCGGTCGG
Organism: Dietzia sp. 179-F 9C3 NHS; assembly: GCF_045369825.1. NCBI lineage: Bacteria > Bacillati > Actinomycetota > Actinomycetes > Mycobacteriales > Dietziaceae > Dietzia > Dietzia sp. 179-F 9C3 NHS. The sequence goes on along the minus strand of NZ_JBIQES010000014.1, from coordinate 41,728 downwards.
GACGATCGACGAGGGGCCCGCGCGGGGGATGGCGGCCTATTGCCGCCGAGAGGGCGTGCGGGACGCCCACCTGGTCGTCGTCCACGAGAACTGCGCGGACGACCCCGTGGCCGAGCGACAGGCCGCGGACGCGGCCGACGCGTTCGAGTACTGGCTCGGGTGTGCGGGCACCGAGATCAAGGGTGCGTTCGGGGTGGGCGGGTTCGCCCGCGGCGCCCGCTGGGTGGACCTCCGGGGCCTGGCCGGTGGTACCCAAGGCGACCCCGACGCCTCGGAGATCGCGGCCCGGCACGCGGTGGGCGGCCGTGTCCGCGCCGCGGACCGGGCCGAGATCGAGGCGCTGTACGCCGACCGGGACCCCGACGCCTGCGACATCGACCCCCACCCCGGCGGCGCTCCGCTCGTCGGCGGGAAGCGGGCCGTGCGTCGAGCCGTCGCACTGCACGACGAGACGGCCCTGGCGATGTCGACGGGCGACGAGGCCGGCGGCGGGGTCGACGACGAGGTCCTCGCCGAGGTGGGGACCTCGCTGCGCGACATCGCGGTTCGGGACGCCGTCTACGAGCACCTCGCCGGGGCCCCGCTCACCGTTCACGACGGGCGCCGGTCCCTGTGGTGGGCGTTGGCCCGTCGGAGGCCGGCCCCTGAGCGGGCGAGGGGCCTCCTGCTCCTGGGGGCCGCGGCCTACTTCGCCGGCAGTGGGGTGCACGCCCGTGCAGCGCTCGACGCGGCCGTCGAGGCGGATCCCCACGACGGCCTGGCGCCGCTGCTACTCGAGGGTCTGGACCGCGGCATCTCGCCGGACGACATCCGCGGTCTCGCGGTGGCGTGACCACACGCCACCGCGAGACCGCGGGCCGCGGGGACGGCGTGTGGGCTCCGCGGGGCGCCGGTGGATCAGGCGAGGGCGGAGTGCGCGCGGGCGCCGAGGGCGGAGGTAAAGGCCCAGGCGTCTTCGACGACCGTACGCAGGTCGTTCCGCGACGGCCGCCAGCCGAGCTCCCGGACGGCCTTCTCGCTGGAAGCGACGAGCACCGCCGGGTCGCCGGCGCGGCGCGGGGCTACGACGTCGGGGATCGGGTGCCCGGTGACCTCCCGGCACACGTCGATCACCTCGCGCACCGAGAAGCCCTCGCCACTGCCGAGGTTGAGGATCCGGTGGACCCCGGGACGGTTGGACTCGAGTGCGAGGAGGTGCGCGTCGGCCAGGTCCGCGACATGGATGTAGTCGCGGACGCAGGTGCCGTCCGGGGTGGGCCAGTCGTCGCCGAACACCTTGATGTCCGACCGGTGGCCGAGCGCCACCTGGAGTACGAGCGGGATGAGGTGGGTCTCGACGACCCGGTTCTCCCCTGCGGTGCCGTACGCGCCGGCCACGTTGAAGTAGCGCAGGCTCGTGGCCGCGAGGTCGTGGGCCACCGCGTACGAGGTGATGGCGTGGTCGATCGCCAGCTTGGTGGCGCCGTAGGTGTTGGTGGGCCGGGTGGGCATGTCCTCGGTGATGGGGACCTGCTCGGGCTCGCCGTAGGTGGCGGCGGTGGAGGAGAAGACGAGGTTGGTCACGCCCGCGGCCCGCATCGCGTCGAGCAGCGCGAGCGAGGTGACGACGTTGTCCTGCCAGTACTCCTCGGGCCGCTCGACGGACTCGCCCACGAGCGAGCGGGCCGCGAAGTGCAGGACCCCGTCGAACGACGGGTCCAGCACCTGGCCCGCCAGTCGCGCCACGTCGCCCTCGACGAACGTCGCGCCCACCGGGACCCCGTCCCGGTTGCCGGTGGACAGGTCGTCGAGCACCACGACCTCGTGCCCGCGCTCGAGCAGCACAGTGGCGCACACCCCGCCGACGTAGCCGGCGCCCCCGGTGACGAGGAGCTTCATGAGAGGATCTCCACCTGGATTGCGTGGGCGCGGTCACCGTCGACCTCGACGATCGCGCCGTCGGTGGAGGTGAGCTCGACGAGGTGGCCGCGGCGCGTGGCGGTGACGACCCCATGCGGCTCCACGCCCACGGCGCGGAACTCGGAGATGAGCTCCTCGTCCACCTGGACGTTCTCGCCCAGGGCACGGATCCGGACATCGCGCGGCGTCTCGTCGTCGAGCTCGGACAGCCGGATGAGGTCGGCGGTGACGGCGGAAGTGGGTGCGTAACCGATCCGGTCCAGGCCGGGGATCGGGTTTCCGTACGGAGACGTGGTGGGGTCGGCGAGCACCTCGACGAGGCGCCGCTCGACGTCGTCGCTCATGACGTGCTCCCATCGGCAGGCCTCGGCGTGCACCTTCTCGAGCTCCAGTCCGATGACGTCCACGAGGAGCCGCTCGGCGAGCCGGTGCTTGCGCATCACGTCCACGGCGAGCTCACGGCCGGCCTCGGTGAGCTGCAGATGCCGGTCAACGGCGACTCGGACCAGGCCGTCGCGTTCCATTCGGGCGACCGTCTGGCTCACGGTGGGGCCGCTCTGCTCGAGGCGCTCGGCGATCCGCGCCCGGAGGGGGATGACGCCCTCCTCCTCGAGCTCGTAGATCGTGCGGAGGTACATCTCGGTGGTGTCCACCAGGTCCTTCACGTTTCGTCCTCCACGTCGGGTCGACACTCGCGCTAGTCGCCGGAACCCCGGCATCTCGCGCCGATCCTACCGGCGGCCCTCGAAACGGGGTGCCAGGTGCGGATTCCCGCGGCGTCGGACCGCCCCGCCGCGTAGCGTCGCGGGTGACGCACACCACGTGTCGCACGTGGGGGAGCGCCGGGCACGGCCCGGCAGGACGGGAGGGCGGAGATGGCCGCGATCAGGGACGGCGTACCGGCGGCCGTGGTGTGGAGCCCGTCGCTGCTGGAGTACCGCCACTCCGCAGAGCACCCGATGAGCCCCCGCCGGCTGGATCTGACGATGTCGCTGGCCACCGAGCTGGGCGTGCTGGACGGCGTGGAGATGCTCGACCCGGGTAGCGCCACCGACGAGGAGCTGCTGAGAGTCCACACCACCCGGTACCTCGACGCGGTCAAGGCGGCCGGGGACCTGCCGCCGGGGGAGCACTTCGGGATGAGTCACGGCCTGGGGACGGCCGACAACCCGACGTTCCCCGCGATGCACGAGGCCAGCGCCGCGGTGGCGGGCGGCACCCTGACGGCCGCCCGGGCCATCGCGAGCGGCGCCGCCACGCGGGCGATCTCGGTGGCCGGCGGCATGCACCACGCCATGCCTGCCGCCGCCGCGGGCTTCTGTGTGTACAACGACGCGGCGGTCGCGATCAGCTGGCTGCTCGACAACGGCTACGAGCGCATCGCGTACGTGGACATCGACGTCCACCACGGCGACGGGGTGCAGACGGCGTTCTACGAGGACCCCCGGGTCCTCACCGTCTCCCTCCACCAGCACCCGGCCACGCTCTGGCCCTCGACCGGCTGGGCCTCTGAGACGGGCGTGGGCCGGGCCGAGGGGACCTCCGTGAACCTGGCCTTCCTACCCGCCGTCACCGACGAGCTCTGGCTCCGCGGGTTCCACGCGGTGGTGCCCGGCGTCCTGCGGGCGTTCGAACCGCAGATCATCGTCCTGCAGGCCGGCTGTGACTCCCACCGGGAGGATCCGCTCGCCGACCTCTCGCTCACCGTCGACGGCCACCGCGCCTCCTACCTGGAGATGATCACGCTCGCCGACGAGATCTGCGAGGGCCGGATCATCGCGATCGGCGGCGGGGGATACGAGTTGGTGCGGGTGGTGCCCCGGTCCTGGACCCACCTGCTCTCCGTGATGCTCGGCGACCCGGTGCACCCGTCCACGCCGGTCCCGGACGAGTGGAAGGCGGTGGCGTCGCGCCTCACCGTCCCCGACCGCGTGCCGCAGTCGATGGGCGACGGTGGCGACGTCACGTACACCGCGTGGGAGCCGGCGGGCGCCGACCGCGGCGTGGAGATCGATCGTTCGCTTGCCCGCCTGGACCAGTCGATCCTCGACACGCGCCGATCCGTCTATCCCCTGCTCGGGCTCGACCCCGACGATCCGCGAGACTGAGAGCCGGGCACCGCGACCCCGCCCCTGCCGAGACGAGTCCGACGAAAGGGCACCCATGCCGGAGCACGGAGACGAGATCCCCGACGCCGTCGACGACGGGACCACCGATACCGCCGTCGATCCGCCGGAACACGCGTCCACAGACACCACCGTGGACACCTATCCGGAGGGGTACCCGCACGAATGGGCGGCCGACGTTCTCGGCTCGGACGGACGCGCCGTCCGGATCCGCCCGATCCTGCCCTCCGACGCGGAGAAGATATCCCGGTTCCACACCTCGCTCTCTGAGCGGACCCGCTACCTGCGCTACTTCGGCTCCCACGACGTCCTCACGGACCGGGAGCTGCGCCACATGACCCACGTGGACTACCGCGACCGGATGGCGTTCGTCGCCGAGCTCGGCTCTGAGATCATCGGCATATCGCTGTACGAGCGGCTGCCCTCGAGCACCAACGCCGAGGTCGCGTTCACGATCTCGGACCAGCACCAGGGCCGGGGGCTCGGCTCGATCTTCCTCGAGCACCTCGCCGGGGCGGCCGCGGAGTGCGGCATCGACCACTTCGAGGCCGAGGTGCTCTCGGAGAACCGCTCGATGATCCAGGTGTTCCGCCGCGCCGGCTACGAGATCTCGCGGTCGTTCGACGGCTCGACCCTGCACCTGGAGTTCGCGATCGACCCCACCGAGGCGCTCACCAACGTGCGCAACTCGCGGGAGACCGCCGCCGAGGCCCGCAGCGTGGCCCGCGTCCTCACCCCGGGCTCGGTGGCTGTCATCGGCGCCTCGGACCAGGTGGGCAAGATCGGCCACACGGTGCTGCGCAACCTCATCGGAAACGGGTTCACCGGGCCCGTGTACCCCGTCAACGCGGACGCCACCTCCGTCCAGTCCGTCCGGGCCTACGCGAGTGTGCGCGACATCCCGGACCCGGTCGACCTCGCCGTCGTCGCCGTCCCCGCCGCCTCGATGTCCGAGGTCCTGGACGACTGCCTCACCAAGGGCGTGTCGACGCTCGTCGTGATCTCGGCGGGCTTCTCCGACGTAGGCAGCGAGGGCGTGGTGTCCGAGCGCCGGCTCGTGAGCGCGGCCCGGGCCCACGGCATGCGCGTCGTGGGGCCCAACGCGCTCGGCGTGATCAACACCTCGACCGACGTCCAGCTCAACGCCACCCTCGCCGAGGTCGTCCCCGGGCCCGGACGCGCCGGGTTCTTCTGCCAGTCCGGCGCGCTCGGCATCACGATCCTCGCGGCCGCAGCGCGGCGCGGGCTCGGACTGTCGACCTTCGTCTCCGCAGGCAACCGCGCCGACGTCTCCGGCAACGACCTGCTCCAGTACTGGGACACCGACACCAGCACCGAGGTGGTCCTGCTCTACCTGGAGAGCTTCGGTAACGCGCGCAAGTTCTCCCGCATCGCACGGAGGGTGGCGCGCAACAAGCCGGTGATCGTGGTGCGCCGCGCCGCGGACGACATCGACTCCGGGGTGCAGGGTCTGACAGGCGCCGCGATCCGTGGCCTGTTCCGCGACTCCGGACTCATCCAGGTGGACTCGATCACCGACATGTTCGACACGGCCTCGCTGCTCGCGCACCAGCCGCTCCCCGCGGGACGGCGTCTGGCGATCGTCGGCAACTCGACGGCGGTGGCCCGACTGGGCGCGGACTCCGCCCGACTGCAGGGCTTCACCGTGACGCACACCCTGGACCTCGGCGCGGCGGCCGACCCCGAGAAGTTCCGCACGGCGATCGCCGACGCCCTGGCCCGCGACGAGGTGGACTCGGTGCTCACGGTATTCGTGCCCCCGGTCGCCACCGAGCCGGACGCCTACGCCGAGGCGATACGCGCCGCGGCCGCCGACTGCTCCAAGCCGGTGGTGAGTACGTTCCTCGCCGGGGAGGGGCTGCCGGAGGGGCTCATCGTCTCCGACGAGTCGGGGGAAGCGCTGCGCGGTTCCATCCCCTCCTACCCGTACCCCGAGCGGGCGGTGTCGGCGCTCGTGCGGGCGCGGACCTACGCCGAGTGGCTGGACCGCCCCGCCGAGGAGCCGATGGAGTTCGACGACATCGATCGCGGCCGGGCCCGCGAGCTCGTCGACTCGTTGTGCCACTCCAACCTGGGCGCCGAGTCCTTCGAGCTCACGCAGGGGCAGGTCCGGGCGCTGCTGGAGTGCTACGGCATCGGGATCGTCGATTACCGCGTGGTCACCGACGCCGGGCAGGCCGTCATGGCGGCCGAAGAGCTCGGCTACCCGGTGGCGGTCAAGGCGATGGGCGAGCAGTGGCGGACGCGCAGCGACCAGTCCGGGGTTCGGCTCGACCTGACGGACGGCGGCCACGTGCGCCGGGCGTTCGACGACCTCAAGGGGGCCACCGACTCCGCCTCGCTGCACGTGCAGAAGATGGCGACCAAGGGCGTGGCCGCGACGATCCGGGTGGCGGACCACCCGATCTTCGGCTCGCTCATCTCGTTCGGCCTGTCGGGGATGCTCTCGGACCTGCTGGCCGACCGCGCCTTCAGCACGTTGCCGGTCTCGCGTACCGAGGCCGAGGCCCTGCTGGACCGCCCCCGGGCGGCCCCGATCCTCGGCGGCTATGCCGGCGACACCCCGGTGGACCGCGACGCGCTCGTTGACCTCATGGGCCGCATGTCGTGCCTGGTCGAGGACATCCCCGAGCTGCGGCGGCTGTCCATCGACCCGGCGCTCGCCGCCCCTGACGGGGTCGCGGTGCTCTTCGCCCAGGTCGATCTGGGGCCGCAGCCCCGCCGCAGCGTCGACGCCGGCCCGCGGCGCTTGCGCTAGGCGCGCTCCCAGAGCTCGGCCCGGCCGAACGACGCCGGCCCGGGACCCCTCTCTCGTGGGAGGGAACCCGGGCCGGCGACGTCGGGGCGCGTGGGGGAGGCGCTCAGTCGGCGTACGAGCGGAGCTTGTCGGCGCGGCGGCCCTCGCGGAGCTTGGCCATGACCTCGCGCTCGATCTGGCGGACGCGCTCACGGGAGAGTCCGAAGCGCTTGCCGATCTGGTCGAGGGTGCGCGGCTGGCCGTCGTCGAGGCCGAAGCGCAGGGTGATGACCTGCTGCTCGCGCTCCTCGAGGGTGGCGAGCACGGCCCGGACGTCGGAGTGCATGACGTTGGAGACGACCGTGTTCTCGGCGCTGATCGCCTCGGCGTCCTCGATGAAGTCGCCCAGGGGCGCCTCCTCGTCGGCGCCGACCGGCATGTCCAGGCTCACCGGGTCCCTCGAGTGGTCGAGCAGCTCCTCGATCTTGTGGGCCGGGATACCCGACTCCTCGGCGAGCTCCTCGAGCGTGGCCTCGCGCCCCAGCTGCTGGTGCAGCTCGCGCTTGATCCGGGCGAGCTTGTTGACCTGCTCGACCAGGTGCACGGGGAGGCGGATGGTGCGGGACTGGTCTGCCATGCCGCGGGTGATGGCCTGACGGATCCACCACGTGGCGTAGGTCGAGAACTTGAAGCCCTTGGCGTAGTCGAACTTCTCCATGGCCCGGATGAGCCCGAGGTTGCCCTCTTGGATGAGGTCGAGCAGTGGCATCCCGCGGCCCGTGTAGCGCTTGGCCAGCGAGACGACCAGGCGGAGGTTGGCCTCGAGCAGGTGGGCGCGGGCGGCTTCGCCCTCCGCGACGACCACCTTGAGGTCCGCCTTGCGTACGGGACCGATACGCTTGCGGGTGGCCAGGAGGTGCTTGGCGTAGAGGCCGGCCTCGATCCGCTTGGAGAGTTCGACCTCCTGCTCCGCATTGAGCAGGGCGGTCTTGCCGATCCCGTTGAGGTAGACGCGCACCAGGTCCGCGCTCGGGCCCTGACCGTCCGTATCCGCCTCCGTCCGTCGGTCCGATCGGGTGGTGGCTGACGTCATGTCTCCTCCTCCTGCCGCTCCCGGGAGCACCGGGCGGGCGTTCGGTCGTGGGTGGGCGGATCCCCGGCGTGGCCGGGTGGCGGTCACGTACGTGTACAACGGCCCGGGGCGTCGGAATGTTCCCGGGACCATGAGATCGGTCACAGGGTGCGACCTGCGGCGATGGATCAGATGGTCTGAGAAGTCACTGAGAGGTGCGGGGTGCGGGAGAACGGGTCTCGACGAGGACGGTGAACGGGCCGTCGCCCACCGAGTGCACGCGCATCATCGCGCCGAAGACGCCGGTGGCCACCTCCAGCCCGCGGCCACGCAGCCCGTCGACGACGGCCGCGACAAGAGGCTCGGCCGTCTCGGGCCGGGCCGCGCGAGTCCACGACGGGCGTCGGCCCTTGGCGGTGGAGCCCATCAGGGTGAACTGGCTGACGACGAGGACCGGCGCACCGATGTCGACGGCCCCCACCTCGTCCCGCAGGATCCGCAGCTCGGCGATCTTGCGCACCATCGTCGCGACGTCGGCCTCGTCGTCGTCCACCGACACCCCGAGCAACACGAGCAGCCCCGGGCGGTCCAGGGCGCCCACCACCTCGCCGTTGACGGTCACTGACGCCTCGGTGACCCGGGAGATCACGGCGCGCACGCTCAGACCTCCCCTTCGGGCGCGCCCGCGGCGGCGTGGGGCGGCACCAGTCCGGGGACCCCGGCGGGGACCACGACGCCGTGGAGGAACAGGTCGGCGACCACCCGTCGCATGGCCGGGGCCAGGGCGTCAGGGTCCAGGCCCGCGCCGGCCGCCGCGAGCACGACGAGGTCCTCCAGCGGCAGCGCGCCCATCCGGGCGCCGCGCAGGACCGTCGCGGTGAGGTCGTCGATCTCGTGCCGCCACCGGGCGCCCGTGACGCGCTCGACCACCACAGTGCGGCCCGACCCGGGGTCGTCCGCGCCCGGCGCCAGCGACTCCGAGACGTGCAGCCGGACGTCGGGGGAGAGGGTGAACACGGTGGCGTCGAGGGCCTGGGCCTCGCCGTCGTGCTGGTCGGCCGCCCCGCGCAGCCACGCGGTGCGGGCGAAGTGCGCCTCGGCCTCGTCGCCGAGACCGGAGTCGAAGGGATGGGTGAGGTCCTCGCAGAGCACCGACGACGGGCCGTCGATCCGCCGGAGGTAGACGTAGCCGAAGCCGACCCCCGCCACCTCGTGCTCGGCGAAGTGGTCGAGCCACGCGTCGGCGGCACGCGCCGTGGCCTCGTCCCGCGGGTCCATCCCCTCGTCGGTGAGCCACGTCCACACGTAGAGCTCGGGGTCCGAGACGTCACGCCGCAGGATCCACGCCTCCACGCCCTCGGCCGGCACCCAGGACGCCACGCGCGAGCGCCAGTCCACCCCCGCCTGCTCGACCCACGACGCGAGTATGACCGCGGTCCCCCCGGGCGCGAGGTGCTCCGGCGCACCGGCGACGACGGTGCGGCTCGCCCCGTCGAGGTGCAGGCCGGACTCCCGGTAGGAGTGCCCCACCTCGGCCGGGCCCACGACGAACGGGGGGTTGGCGACGATCCGGTCGAAGAGCCGCCCGGCCACCGGCTCGTACCAGGGGCCGGCGAGCAGCTCGGCCTCCAGCCCGTTGACGGCGAGGGTGGCGGCCGCCAGGTCGAGGCACCGGGGGGTGATGTCCGTCCCGGTCGCGGACCGGGCGGTGGCCAGCGCGTGGACCAGCTGGACCCCGCACCCGGTGCCGAGGTCGAGGACCGAGACTGCAGGTGTCGTGGGTGTGATCGACAGCAGCGAGAGGGTCGCCTGGCCCACCCCGAGCACGTGATCCGGGCGGGTGGTGGTGTGGACCATCGACCCGTCGGCATCCGAGAACACCCACCGGGTCCCGTGGCCGGAGTCCACGGGGCGCAGGTCGAGAGGGGACCGCAGCCCGGGTGAGCCGTCGGCGGTCGCCGCGCGGGCCCAGAGCCCGGCGGCTACGCCGCCGTCGACCGGCACGTCGGCGAGCACCGCCGTCACGGCCGGCTCGGGCAGCACGTCGCCGAGCACGAACAGGCGGACGAGCAGGCCGACGGGACCGGCATCGACGGCCGCCCGGCGCAGCGCCGGGGCGTCGGAGCGGCCGAGCGCGGCGATCGCGGCCGGGCCGAGGGCGCGCTCGACACCGGGCACGGTGTAGTCGTGCCGCCGGAACGCCGCAGCGAGGTCGGGGGCGAGGTCGACGAGAGTGGGGGAGGGTGTCACCGGCGGGGCTCACTCCCGTCGGTGCCGCCCCGGTCGGCGTCCGGGGCGTCGGTGGTCGGCGCCGCCGGTTCGGTCGGCTCGTCGGTCGGCCGCGTGGCCCCCGTGACGCCCGGCGGCAGGGCGATCTGCGTGTTCCGCGAGATCGCGCCCGCCACATAGCGATTGCGATGCTCTTTGGGCAGTGGCGGCCGGTCGTTGGCGCCGATCACGGCGATCCACGGGATGGGGATCGAGCCCACGACGATCGCGAACGCGATCCACGGGTTGTTCCAGAGGTACATGGCCCCGGCCGCGAGGAACAGCGCCGGGATCCGGATGCTCATGAGGAGGAAGTAGCGACTCTTCCGTGCCGCGAGCTCGTCCTGATAGGAGGCGCGGGCACCGGTGATGACGACGGGCCTCGACGTGTCGTCGGAGTCCGACGACCGCCTGCGCAGAAAGCCGCGTGCCATGCACCACACGGTACTCCCGTCGGTGGCCGGCCCGGGAGGGGCGCCTCCCCCGGCGACGCCCCTCCCCGGGGGTTGGCACCCGGGCCATGAGGTGCGGCATCATGAAGGGGTGAGCACCACCCGGACCAAGACCATCGAGCGTCCCGAGGTCACCACGACTGACGAGACGCAGGACGACGCGCCCAAGTTCTTCCACTACGTGGACAAGAGCAAGATCGCCGAGAGCGCGGTCATGGGCACCTACGTCATCGCCCTGTGCGGCGAGGTGTTTCCGGTGACCCGCTCGGCGAAGCCCGGATCGCCGGTGTGCCCGGAGTGCAAGCGCGTCTACGAGACCCTGAAGCCTGGTGAGTGACCCCGGAGCGGTCCCGGGCCTCACGGAGACGACCGCAGACCAGACCGCCGGGTCCGCCCCCGCCGCCGGGGGCGCGCCGCTGCGCGCCTGGCAGCGGACCGCGCTGCGCAAGTACCTCATGGCCCGGCCGAGGGACTTCCTCGCCGTGGCCACCCCCGGCGCCGGCAAGACCACGTTCGGCCTACGCGTGGCCTCCGAGCTGCTGGCCGACCGGACGGTCGACGCCGTGACGGTGGTCGCCCCCACCGAGCACCTCAAGTACCAGTGGGCGGCCGCGGCCGCCCGGTCGGGGATCCTCCTCGACCCCGAGTTCTCCAACTCCTCGGGCGCCCTCGCCCCCGAGTTCCACGGCGTGGTGGTGACGTACGCCCAGGTCGCCTCGCACCCGTTCAAGCACCGGCAGCGCACCGTCGCCCGCCGGACCCTCGTGATCCTCGACGAGATCCACCACGGCGGCGACGCCAAGAGCTGGGGCGACGGCATCCGGGAGGCGTTCGAGGACGCCGAACGCCGCCTCTCGCTCACCGGCACCCCGTTCCGGTCGGACGACAGCCCGATCCCGTTCGTCACCTACGAGCCCGACGGCCAGGGCCACCAGCGTTCAAAGGCCGACCACACCTACGGCTACGCCGACGCGCTCGCCGACGGCGTGGTCCGGCCGGTGGTGTTTCTCGCGTACTCCGGAGAAGCCCGCTGGCGCACCAACGCCGGCGAGGAGTTCTCCGCGCGCCTCGGCGAACCGCTCAGCGCCGACCAGACCTCGCGCGCGTGGCGGGTCGCACTGGACCCGCACGGTGACTGGATGCCCGCCGTCCTGCAGGCCGCGCACACCCGGCTCCAGCAGATCCGCGCCGGCGGGGTGCCGGACGCCGGCGGACTGGTGATCGCCACCGACCAGGAGCGCGCTCGGGAGTACGCCGCGTTGCTCACCGAGATCACCGGGCGAGCCCCCGTCGTCGTCCTCTCCGACGACCCCACCGCCTCGAGCCGCATCGGCACCTTCTCCGGATCCACCGACGAGTGGATGGTCGCGGTCCGCATGGTCTCCGAGGGCGTGGACGTGCCGCGCCTGTGCGTGGGCGTGTACGCCACCAGCGCCTCGACCCCGTTGTACTTCGCCCAGGCCATCGGCCGCTTCGTGCGCTCGCGTCGGCCCGGGGAGACCGCCTCGGTCTTCCTGCCCTCGGCCCCCGTGCTGCTGCAGCTCGCCTCGCAGATGGAGGTCCAACGCGACCACGTCCTGGGCAAGCCGCACCGCGAGGACGGCCTCGAGGACGAACTGCTCGCGCAGGCCAATCAGCAGCAGGACGAGCCGGACACCGCCGACGACGAGGAGAAGGGTTTCCACTCCCTGGGCGCCGACGCCGAGCTCGACCAGATCGTCTACGAGGGCTCCTCCTACGGCACCGCGACGTTCGCGGGCAGCGATGAAGAAGCCGACTACATCGGCCTGCCCGGGCTCCTGGGGGCCGACGACGTCAAAGCACTCCTGCGCCAGCGGGAGAAGGAGCAGGTCAAGCGGGCTTCCGCCGAGGCCTCCGCAGCGCCTGGATCCGTGGCCGTGGTGGGCGCCGACCCGGCGATGGCCGGCACCACGCTGCCCGGCAACGCCGCCGGACCGGGCGCGCACGCCGGTGCCGCGGGCGCCTCGTCGGAGGCGGCCGCCGAGCGGGTGGCGAGCGCCGCCGAACTCAAGGCGCTGCGCCGCGACCTCAACACGCTCGTGTCGGTGTACTCAGGCCGGCTGGGCAAATCGCACGGCGCGATCCACACGCAGCTGCGCAACGCCTGCGGCGGCCCTCCGGTGCCGATGGCCTCGGCGGACCAGATCCGGGAGCGGATCTCCCTGCTGCGCAGCTGGTAACGGGTGTGCGGTGTGTCTCTCGTGATCACGAGAGACACACCGCACACCGGCGCGGAGCGCCCTCTTCTAGTCGAGGTAGTCGCGTAGGACCTGCGAGCGCGACGGGTGACGCAGCTTCGACATGGTCTTGGACTCGATCTGGCGGATGCGCTCGCGTGTGACGCCGTAGACCTGGCCGATCTCGTCGAGAGTGCGTGGCATGCCGTCGGTGAGACCGAACCGCAGGCGTACGACGCCGGCCTCACGCTCGGAGAGCGTGTCGAGCACGGAGCGGAGCTGGTCCTGCAGGAGCGTGAAGCTCACCGCGTCCACGGCCACCACGGCCTCGGAGTCCTCGATGAAGTCGCCGAGCTGGCTGTCGCCCTCGTCGCCGATGGTCTGGTCGAGCGAGATGGGCTCCCGGGCGTACTGCTGGATCTCCAGCACCTTCTCCGGGGTGATGTCCATCTCCTTGGCCAGCTCCTCCGGGGTGGGCTCGCGGCCCAGGTCCTGGAGCAACTCGCGCTGGATACGTCCGAGCTTGTTGATGACCTCCACCATGTGCACCGGGATACGGATGGTGCGGGCCTGGTCGGCCATGGCGCGGGTGATGGCCTGGCGGATCCACCACGTGGCGTACGTGGAGAACTTGTAGCCCTTGGTGTAGTCGAACTTCTCGACCGCGCGGATGAGACCGAGGTTGCCCTCCTGGATGAGGTCCAGGAACGCCATGCCACGACCGGTGTAGCGCTTGGCCAGCGACACCACGAGGCGAAGGTTGGCCTCGAGGAGGTGGTTCTTGGCGCGGACGCCGTCCCGCTCGATCCAGCGGAAGTCGCGTCGCTGCGCGGTGGTGAGCTTCTCGCCACGCTCGGCGACCTGCGCCATGTGCCAGGTGGCGTAGAGCCCCGCCTCGATGCGCTTGGCCAGCTCCACCTCCTCCTCGGCGTTGAGGAGCGCGACCTTGCCGATCTGCTTGAGGTAGGCGCGGACCGAGTCGGCCGAGGCGGTGAGCTCGGCGTCCTTGCGCGCCTGGCGCAGGGCCTCGGACTCCTCCTCGTCCCAGACGAAGTCGCCGGAGGCCTTGTCCTTGGCGGACGGCTCCTCCTCGGTCTCCTCGTCGGCCTCGGGATCCTCGACGGCCTCCGCCTCGGCCTCGACCTCGGTGGCCTCGGCCTCGACGTCCTCGAGCTCCGTGGTGTCGGGCTCGGTGTCGAAGGTCTCGGGCTCGGCGGCGTCGTCCGCCTGCGTCTCGTCGACGGGGGCCTCGGTGGCCTTGCTCGCGGTCTTCTTGGCCGGGGTCTTCTTGGCGGCCGTCTTCTTGGCCGCGGTCTTCTTGGCAGCGGTTTTCTTGGCCGCGGTCTTCTTGGCAGCGGTTTTCTTGGCGGCCGTCTTCTTGGCAGCGGTTTTCTTGGCGGCCGTCTTCTTGGCGGGGGCCCGGCCCGTGACCTCGGTCTCCGCCGGATCCCCGGCCGTCGCGGAATCCGACTTGGTGGTCTTCGTGGCTGCCACAAACGCCCCTTCACAACCGGTGACTCGATGGAGACGGGGAGAGCTACCGCGCCGTCACTCGGCGCATGGGCCGTCCGCCGTGCGGCACCGGGCCCATCCCCGGCCGGAGCGTGAGCCCGGCCTGTGCCATTGTAACGAGGAACGCGCCGGGAGGTCGCATCCGGCGGGGACCGGCAGGGGTTAGCCGCGGTGCCGGGAGAGCACCTCGCCGAGGTCGAGCAAGCCGGCGTCGGCGGCGGCGTACGTCGCCGCCCCGATGATCCCCGCGTCGTTGAGGCGGACCGCCGCGAGCACGGGGGTCCGGTTTTCCAGCAGGGGAAACCACTCGTCGGCTGCCTCACTCACCCCGCCGCCGAGGACGAAGGCGCGGGGCCACAGCAGGTCCTCGATGTTGCGCAGGACGTTGGAGACGTGGGGGGCCCACTCGGCGAAGCTCAGCTCGTCGCGGGCGCGCACGGACGCCGAGGCCAGGTGCTCGGTCTCGTCGAACCCGCGCCCCGCGATGTCCTCCACCATGAGGTGGCCGAACTCGGTGTTGGGGATGAGTCGTCCGTCGAAGAGCAACGCCGAACCGATGCCGGTACCAAAGGTGAGGAGGATGACGAGGCCGTCGAGTCCCGCCGCCGCGCCGAACTGCACCTCGGTCAGCCCGGCCGCGTCGGCGTCGTTGAGCATCACCACGCGCCGACCCGGCAGGTGGCGTTCGAAGAGGTCCACCACGGCGCAGCCGATCCACGAGGTGTCGATGTTGTGGGCGATACGCGCCACCCCCTCGTGGATGACGCTGGGCAGCGCCACGCCCACCGGACCGTCGGCGCCGAGCTCGTCGACCATCTCCCGGATGGTCTCGGCGATGGCGTCCGGCGTGGCCGGCTGCGGCGTGTCACGGACCAGTCGGTCGCCGATGAGCTCGCCGCGCTCGAGGTCGACCAGTCCCGCCTTGATCCCGGTCCCGCCGACGTCGACGCCCACCCCTGTCCGGGCGCCGTGCGCGGGTTCGGGTGTGGCAGGGGTGGCGGTGGTCATCTCGGCTCCCACGGGGTTCGCTGGATCAGTCACTACGGTGGCGGTGAGGGCATCGACCGCCGGGCCGCGAGGGCGCCGGACGGCTCGGCGTCAGCGTATCCGCCCGCGCCCGCGGGTGGCCCGGGCCACACGGGTGATGACGACGAAGGGATCGACATGACGGACGGCACGATCGCGCGGGGCGCAGAGGGCTCGGGGCCGCGGAGGTCGACGGCCGGGTGGTGGCCGGGGCCGTGCACAACATCGTCACGGGCGAGACCTGGTCTGCGGGCCGTGGTGGGGGAGCGACGCTCGAGCGCCCGGACGGGGCCGTCGTCGACCTGGCGGCATCCGGGTGCCGAGACCTCGCCATGGCGCTGGTGGGTACCGGCTTCGCCTACGACGCCGCGATCCGTGCCGAACAGGGGGCCGTCGTCGCCGCCCTGCTGCCCCGCGTGCGGGACATCCGCCGCTGTGGTTCCGCTGCGCTGGACCTGTGCATGGTCGCCACCGGGCGCCTCGACGCCTATTACGAACGGGGTCTCAAGCCGTGGGACCACGCGGCGGGCGCGCTCATCGCTGAGGAGGCCGGCGCCGTCGTCGCCTCGTCCTCCGACGACGCGGTGCCGACGACGGCCGCGGCCCCCGGCGTCGTCGCCGGCTTCCTCGCCGCACTGGGGGAGTGCGGAGGACTCAGCAGCTGACCGCGCGCGCGGTCTCGAGGTCCGTCGCGGACGGCTGGCGGCCCACCTTGAGTTCGTCCAGCGCGCCGACGGCGGCTGAGGAGTCCGTCAGCCGGGAGAAGATGGTGCCGAGCACCAGGTCCACGGTCTCGTCCTCGCGGCCGTCGGAGACCAACTGCATGCAGGGTGCCACCAGCGAGACTGAGCGCGCGGCGGCCCGTCCGTTCTCGCCGAAGCGGATCTGGCCGTGGCAGTCCAGTTCCTGACCGTAGATCGGGTCGTTCCCGGTCGCGTCGGCTCCGGCGGGACTGAACCCGCGCTCGGCGAGCTGGGCGGCGACCGCGCCGGCCTGGCCGACCTCGCCGTTGGCGTTGAGCACGCGGACCCGGGTGTCGCCGAGTAGCGCCGGTTCCGTGTCGTCGAGGGCGGTCGCCGGCTGCTCTTCCAGGCCGGCGCCCGCGGCGGTCTCGGTGATCGGGCACGCGGCGGCCCTGGTCGCCTCGTCGGAGCCGGACAGCGCCACGGTCCAGACGATGCCTCCGATCACGAGCGCCGCCACCACGAGCAGGACGTACGGGGTGGCCAGCCGACGCATCCCGCGCGGAGGGCTGGCACCGGGCCTGGCCTGGCTGCTGAGGTGGGTGACCATTGGGGTCCTTCCTGCGTGCGTGGTGGGCGCGGTCCACGCGTGGGGTCCACCGCCCCACTGTAGGCCTACCGGCCCCCGCGAACGGGTGGGGACACGACCCACGGTCGGGTGTGACACACCCGTGAGCATCCGCTACTATGCGGGCGCCGGTCGGTCAAGAACCGACTAGTACGCCCTCGTCACCAGACCGCAGAAATGAGACTCATGGCAACCGACTACGACGCCCCCCGCCGGACCGAGGCCGACGAGCTCGCCGGTGATTCGCTGGAGGAGCTCAAGGCCCGACGGGCCGAAGGCGCCACCGGCGAGGTCGACGTGGACGAGACCGATACCGCCGAGTCGTACGAGCTCCCCGGGGCGGACCTGTCCGGCGAGGAACTGTCGGTGCGGGTGGTCCCCGAGCAGGAGAACGAGTTCACCTGTGCCGAGTGCTTCCTCGTCCACCACCGCAGCCGCTTCGCCGAGATGCGCGACGGGATGCCCGTCTGCGTGGACTGCGCGGGCTGACGGGTCCAGCGCGGTCCTCGGGTCAGGTGTAGTCGTTGTCCGGGAGGGCGGCGGCGAGCCCCTCGGGGTCGCGGGTGCTGATGAGCCAATAGGGCGTCGGATCCTGCGGGTCGTCGAGGACGACGATCACCATCGCGGGCACGTAGCCGCGGTGGACCACGTAGGCCTCGGGATCGAGCTGGCGCCCCATGGCCGCCTGCTTGGCCGTCGCGGGCACGACCGCCGTCCGGGAGATCGCGTCGAAGGGCAGGCGGGCGCGGCCCGCGTAGAGCGTCCCGCCGCCCTGGCCGTCGGCCTCGACCTCGATCCGCTCCGAGCCCACGGTCACGAAGAGCCACGCGAGCAGCAGCGGGAGTACCACGACGAGGAGCCAGAGCCACCACTGGGCGCCCACGATGACGGCTTGGGCCGCCACGATGGCGGTGACGGCGACGAGGACGATCCACCACCACACCGGCACCCGGAGCCGTTCGGAGTGGACGAGCCGCGGAGCGCGGTCGGGGGACGGTCGGAGATCCTCATCGGTCACGCAGACAAGACTATCGAGAACCCGGCCAGGGCTCAGAAGGAGGGCGCAGAGGTGAACGACTACTGGACGGGTGGTGACCCGGGGACGGGTGTCCTGCGGGTACGGAGGCTCGACCCGGGGCTGCCGCTCCCGGTCCGGGCCCACGCCGGCGACGCCGGCATCGATCTGCACGCTGCGGAGGACGTGGTCCTGGAACCCGGGCACCGGGCGCTGGTCGGCACCGGGCTGGCCGTCGCCGTCCCCCACGGTTACGTGGGCCTCGTGCACCCCCGTTCCGGGCTCGCGGCGCGGGCGGGGATCTCGGTGGTCAACGCCCCCGGCACCGTGGACGCCGGCTACCGGGGGGAGATCAAGGTCAACCTCGTCAACCTCGACCCGAACGAGGCGTTCCATGTCGAGCGCGGGGACCGGATCGCCCAACTGCTCGTCCAGCGCGTCGAGCTGTGGGACGTGGTGGAGGTGGACCGACTCGACGAGACCGACCGGGGCGCCGGCGGGCACGGGTCCACGGGCGGCCACCGTCGACTGACCGGCCCCGGCCACTGAGTGGTTCGGTAGCGTCGACGTCGTCGGCCCCGGTCGGGGCCGGAGCGTACGCGGAGAGGACTCGAGCATGTTCAGACGCAAGAAGTCGGTGACGGGTGACCGCGACGCCGCCTCCTCCCTGGACGTGGTGGACACCTCGGCACCGATGGAGGGGCCCCACGACCGGTCCGTGGTCGACGACCTGGCGGGCTACTACGGCGAGCTGGGCTTCGGCCACATCGACCTCGGATCCCTCGTGATCGGAGTGCCGCGCGGCCGGGACCTCAACGTGGCCCTGGACCAGCAGGGCCGTCCAGAATTCCACGTGGTCACCCAGGTGTCCCGCGTGATCCCGCGCGCCTTCGCCGCGCCCAAGACGGCCGGGCAGTGGCGGACCATGGTCACGGAGATGAGGGACCAACTGGAACAGCAGGGCGCCGACGCGTCGATCGTGGACGGGCCGTGGGGCCGCGAACTCGTCGCCGAGCTGCCCAACGCGACGTTCCGGGCGATCGGGGTCGACGGTGCCCGGTGGACCGCGGAGATCCGGGTCATGAGCACGCCGGATCTGGCCGACCAGGCCGCGGAGGAGGGCCGGGAGGTCTTCCGTCACCTACTGGTCAACCGTGGCGAGGGGCCGATGCCTGCCCGCGAGCAGCTGCCGCTCACGGTGCCGGACGAGATCCAGAATGCTCTCGCGCAGGCCCAGTCGCAGCTCGCGGCCCAGCAGCAGGCGCAGGCCTACCAGCAGCAGATGGCGGCCGGGGGAGCGTCGGCCGGGGCGGGGCAGCCGCCCGCCCAGCAGCAGCCGACGCCGCAGCAGCCCGCGCCGCAGGCCCAGCAACAGGTACCTCAGGCTGCGCCCGACCGGCCGCGACGCGACGGTAGCGCGATGGACCGGCTCCGCGGCGACGACGACCTGTAGGCCGCGCCTCACCGCGAAGGGGAGACAGACGTGCCGAGTCCCGGGTTCCTGAGCAGGATGACGGCCCGGCTCACCAAATCGCCGGACGATCTCGACGCCGTGGACCTGGCCGATCGGGTCCGGAGCACGGGGTGTTGCCGCGTTGCCGATGCACGCCGGGGCGACCTGGTCACCCTGACCGGCCGGATCCGCACCGTACAGTCGGGGGGCGGCGAGGACTGCCTGGGCGTGACGGCCGAGGTGTTCGACGGGACCGGCGCGCTCGATGTGTGCTGGCTCGGAAGACGGTCCCTGCCGGGGATCGACACGGGCCGGTTCCTCGTCCTCACCGGACGGGTCGGGACGAGGGCCGGCCACAAGATCATGTTCAATCCCCGCTACGTGCTCCTCGAGGGGCCACCGGGCGGCGATCCCGAGGAGAAGCGTGGAAGAGTCTGACCCGACCACGGGGGCAAGCGCCGAGAAGAAGGCGTGGCCCGCACGGAAGTCGGCATTCGGGGATCCGGACGCCTCCCTGCTCGAGCAGATGGGAGGTGTGCGGGGGTTGGTGTTCTCGTCCGTCCCCGTCCTCGCCTTTGTCCCCGTCAACGCGATCTGGGGTCTCGACGTGGCGATCTGGTCGGCGCTGGGTGTGGCCACCGCCATGTTGCTGTGGTCGCTGGTGCGGCGGGATAACCCGCAGCCGGCGATCTCCGGCTTCCTCGGCGTGGCCATCTGTGTGTTCATCGCGTGGCGCACGGGCAGCGCGAAGGGCTACTTCCTCTACGGGATCATCACGCAGGCCGTGTACGGTGCCGCGTTCGCCGTGTCGGCGCTGGCCCGCTGGCCACTTGTCGGTGTGATCTGGGGATTCCTCGACGGAAAGGGGATGGCCTGGCGGCGGATCCCGGCGGCGCGGCGGTGGTACGCCGTGGCCACGTGGTTCTGGGCGGCGCTGTTCGGCCTCCGCGCGGCCCTGCAGTACGCGCTCTACCTCAACAACGAGGTCAACTGGCTGGGCGCCGCACGTATCGGCATGGGCTGGCCGCTTGCTCTGGTGGCGTTCGCCGGCACGATCTGGGCGGTCCGCAAGGGGATGCAGTACGAGTCGGACCCGGAAAGGACCGAGGAGGCCCCCACCGGGTCCGACCGCTGAGTCCTCTCAGTACCCCTGCTGGGGCATCGTTGCGGGATCCGTGGTGGCCCGCCGCGAGAAGTCGCTGGGCCCGGTGATGACGCGGTAGGCGTACGTAGAGGCGAGGGTGGCCACCGGGATCGCGACGAAGAGGCCCACGAAGAGGGCGAGGGCTCCGGCGATCACGATGAGGACGTTGAGGGCGGCCAGGGCCAGGAGGTTGCCGCCGTCGGATTTGATCGCGTTGAAGCTGGACTTCATGGCATCGGTCGCGGTCATGTTGCGGTCGATGACGAAGAGGTCGGTCCAGTAGAGGAAGAAGCTCACCACGAGTGCGCCGATGAGCAGCGCAAAGAGACCGACGAAGACGGCGATGCCCACGAGGATCGCGGCGACGACGAACCAGCCGAAGTTGTGCAGCTTGAAGAAGTCGCCGATCGACGGCTTGTGCCCGTCCACCTCGAGCAGGGCTCCGCGGATTGTGACGGCCTGGACAAGGAGACCGACGACGAACGAGATCAGGGTGCTCACGATGCCGAGCTGATTGGTGGTGGTCTCCAGCGTCTCGGGATCGAACTCGATCGGCTGTCCCAGAAAGCTCGTCGCCCCGCTCGCGAGGAGGGAGATGAGGACGATGAGTATCCACGGAAGCGGATTGCCGGTGAACAGGCGCCACGCGGCCCCGACCACCTCGGGCGCCGAGATCCTGCCGCGCTGCGAGAGCTGACCGGGCGGCATGGGCTCGCCGTAGCCGGGGTTCGGGTAAGAGGCGCCGTAGCTCCCGTAGCCGTACGGTTCTCCGTGGGGCTGCGCGCCGTACGAGGAGCCGCCGTAGGGCTGCTCCCCATACGACTGCTCGCCGTAGCCCCCGTAGCCCCGGTCGCCGTGATAGCCGTGGTGCTGGTCGGGCCGGTCGGTGCGGTCGCCGTCTCCGTTGGTCATGTGCTCCTCCTCGATGTCGGGCACGCGAGTGGGCGGATCGCCCCACGCTCGTCACCGAATCTACGTGTGTCGCACCGGATCGGGGGCGGGGTGGTGCCTCGGGGTCGCCCCTTGGTGGTGACGTGACGACGGGACCCCGCCGACGAAGGCGTCGGCGGGGTCCCGGGATTCAGCGTGGCCGTAGCCTGGATGTCAGATGGCGGCGTCGATCTCGACGGCCTGCGCGACACCGGCGACGGTGGCGGCGATCTTGACGGCCTCCCAGGCCTGCTCCTTGGTGACGCCCTCCTTGCGGATGACGTCGTCGTGGGCGGCGGTGCAGTTCTCGCACCCGTTGATGGTGGACACGGCCATCGACCACATCTCGAAGTCGGCCTTCTCCACGCCCGGGTTGGCGATGATGTTCATCCGCAGGCCCATGCGGACCTGGGTGTAGTCGTCACCGAGGAACTCCTTGGCCCGGTAGGCCACGTTGTTCATGCCCATGATGGTGGCGGCGCCCAGCGCGGCGTTGAACGCCTCGTCCGACAGGTGCTCGCGCGCCTCGTCGGCGATCTCGGAGAGAACGGTGGCCGACTTGGTGGCGGCGGCACAGGCCAGGAAGGTGCCCCAGAGCTGCTGCTCGGACAGCTCGGTGGAACGCGCCAGGGACCCGAGGTTGAGCTTGAGATCCTTGGCGAACTCCGGGAGACCGGACTTCAGGTTCTCGATGCTCACTTGATGCCCTCCTGCAGCATTTCCATCTTGTTGAGGTTCTTGGTCGGGTCGTTCTTCTGCCAGTTACAGGCGCAGACCTCGGACGACTGGAGGGCGTCGAGGACGCGGAGGACCTCGTCCACGTTGCGGCCGACGGCGTCCGGGGTCACGGAGACGAACTGGATCACGTTGTCCGGGTCCACGATGAAGGTGGCGCGGTCGGCCACGCCGTCGGCGTTCTCCACACCGAGCTCACGGATGAGTTCGTGCTTGATGTCCGAGAGCAGCGGGAACGGGACGGTCTTGAGCTCATCGTTGGTCGCGCGCCAGTTGAAGTGCGCGAACTCGTTGTCGATCGAGCCACCGAGGATCTGGGTGTCGCGGTCCTGGAATTCCTCGTCGAGCTTGCCGAAGGCGGCGATCTCGGTGGGGCAGACGAAGGTGAAGTCCTTCGGGTAGAAGAAGATCACGCGCCACTTGCCCGGGTAGGACTGGTTGGTGACGGTCTCGAAGTAGTCCTCCGGCTGCTGGGCGTTGACCTCCTTGAGGTCACCTCCCTTGAGCGCGGTGAGCTCGAAATCGGGGAACTGGTCTCCGATGGTGAGAATGGCCATGTGATCCTCCTGGATTGGGGCTCGTAAGGACGTACATTCACGAGTATGCCAACCTCCCAGTGAAAGGGAAAGCCTTTGAGACAATTGTCACTTATAGCTATGGTTGAATAATGCTTGCTCGACTTCGCCTATGGACTGCCCTAGTCTCATAGGTATGCCCGATCAGAGGTTCGTCCCGAGTGTGACGCAGCTACGGGTGTTCCTGGCCGTCGCGGAGCGACTCCACTTCCGGAGCGCGGCAGCGGACCTCGGGCTCAGCCAGCCGTCGCTCTCCCAGGCCCTCGCCACCCTGGAGGAGGGGCTCGGCCTGCGGCTCGTCGAGCGGAACACGCGGAGTGTGCTGGTGACCCCGGCCGGCGAGCGACTGCTGCCCTACGCACGGGCCGGGGTGGCCGCGATGGACGCCGTCACGGACGCGGCCGCCGGGAGTAGCGGGCCCCTGTTCGGGCCCCTGCGGATCGGCGTGATTCCCACCGCCGCCCCCTACCTCCTGCCCGGACTCCTCCCCGCGCTCGCCGAGAACTTCCCGGACCTGCGGCCCCGCATCGTCGAGGACCAGACGTCCCGCCTACTTGACGGGCTGCGTTCGGGCTCGGTGGATCTGGCCGTCCTGGCGCTGCCCGCGGACACCGCCGGAATCGAGGAGATCCCGCTCTATCACGAACCCTTCGCCCTCCTACTTCCGGCGGAGCACGAACTGGTGGGCCGGGACGACCTGCCGCTGGACATCCTGGGGGAGGTGCCGCTGTTGCTGCTCGACGAGGGCCACTGCCTCCGGGGCCAGACCCTGGACCTCTGCCGGCAGGTCTCCGCCCGGGTCCTGGGCCGGGGCGACACCCGCGCGGCTTCGCTCACCACAGCCGTCCGGTGTGTCGCCGGGGGGCTGGGAGTGACGCTCGTCCCCGAGTCGGCCGTGGAGTCCGAGTCCCGGGACCCCGGGATCGGTGTCGCCCGGTTCGCCGAGCCCCGACCCGGGAGGACGATGGGGCTCGTGCTGCGGTCCGCGACCTCCGGCGACGAGGCCTACGCCGAGTTCGGTCGCATCGTGGCCGAGGTCGCCGAGCGGACGTTCGGCGCGACCCCCGTCTGATCGTCTCCGTGCGATGCCCCGGAAGACCAGGCGTCCACCCGGGCCGCCGCCGCGAGGTAGCGGCGCCTCAGGGCGGAGGATCGTGCGATCCACCGGCGCTGGAACGCCACGAACGTCGCCCGTCCGGCCGGGGTCTCGACCGGGATCGGCTCGAGTCCCCACCGCGACAGGTCGTAGGGGGAGGAGCGCATGTCGATCTCGCGGGCGTCGAACGCCGCGGTGAGCGCGTCCACGAGCAGCTCGCCGGGAGCGCCCGCCTCCATCGCCGCGACCCACGCGTAGACGTCCATCCCGGCGTGCAGGCACGCCGGCTGTTCCCGGTGCGGCTGGTCGTCCCGGGTGAGCAGGTGCGCGTTGAGCGGGGCGGCGGGTTCGGTGAAGAACCGGAAGGCGTCGAAATGCGTGCAGCGCAGCGTGGAGGCGTGGACCACCTCGTCGATGCGTTCGTGCGACAGGCGTAGTGGAACAGTTCCGTGACGGATCTCCTTTCCTCTGGTTCCGTAGAGCATCGCCCACTCGTGGAGACCGAAGCAGCCCGTGGCGCCCGGTCGGCTCAGCGTGGCCTCGGCGATGCGACGGTTCCGTTCGAGGCGCTCTCCGCCGCGGGAGAGCACCGAGTCGGCGTCCACGACGAGCCCGGCCCGTCCATCGACCTGCGCGTGCCGGTAGTGCCTCCAGGTCCTGCGTTCGGTGCGGTGCGCCCCCTCGAGGAGCAGGCCGGGCCCCGGGTGCCACCGCCCGGCTGTGCTCACGCTGGTGCGGTAGTAGGTGAAGAGGAAGTCGACGACGGGGTGGGGCTCGCCGCGCCGGCGACGCTCGAGGTGGTCGGTCGTCAGCGCGTCGACGGCGGCGCGGTGCCGACGTGCCCAGGCGGTCCAGATCTCCTCGGGTACCACCGCCGGTGCCGGATGCCCGCCCGCGGTCACGACCGGTGCTTCCTCTTGGGCCGGTGGTCCCGGGACCGTGCGGGCCGCCGGCTGCGGGCGGGGGGCGCGGGCTCACGCCGACGGCGAGGCCGGTCGATCTCGGGGCCGAAGGCAGCGGTGAGCCGCTCGCCTGCGGACCGATCCGCAGGGTTGACGACCTCGACCGTCATGCCGGCCTCGGTGGCCTGGGCGCGGACGCGCGCCACCTCGTGTGGCCGGACGAGCGCCGCGACGACACCGGTGGCCGCATCCCCGCGGCCGGTCCGCCCCGATCGGTGGACGAGGTCGGCGACCGAGTGCGGTGGGCCCACGTGGACGACGTGCCCGATCGCGGCGAGGTCGAGGCCACGTCCGGCGAGGTCTGTGGTCACAAGCACCCGTGCTGCCCCGGACGTCAGCTCGGCGAACGCGCTCGCGCGCCGGGTCGGCGAGGCCGAGCCGTCCACGCCGGAGGCGGGGACGCCGGTGGCGGCGATCGCCGCTCGGAGTGGCTCGACGGCGTCGCGGCGGGGGACGAAGAACAGTGCGCGCCGACACCGCGAGGCGAGCGTGGCGGCAAAAGCGTCCGGGTCAGCGGTGGCCACCACGACCAGGCGTCGGGGCGGCCCGGAGGTGGTGGACGACGCCGCACCGTCCGCGGCCGTGGGCGAGGGAATGGTCACGCGGTGGACGGCGAGGCCGGGCCGGCGTCCGCGCATGTCCTCCACGACCGCGTCGTCCGCGGTTGCGGTGGTCGCCAGCAGGGTGGCGCCCTCCCACGCGGCGAGGAGCATCGCGGTCTGGTCCGCGAAGGACGGGCCGAGGAGCTGATCCACCTCGTCCAGGACCACGACCGTGGCGTCGGTGGCGGTGAGCGCCCCGCCCCTGAGGAGGTCGGCGAGGCGCCCGGGTGTCCCGACGGCGACGTCGACCGGGGCGACGAGGGCGCGGCGGTCGCGTGACAGCGGTTGCCCCCCGACGAAGGAGGCCACCCTCAGGCCGGCGCCGGCGCAGACCTCGGCGACGACCTCGGCGCACTGCGCGGCGAGCTCGCGGGTGGGGGCCACGACGAGCGCCCGGGGCCGCCCTGGCACGCTCGGGGAGCCCGCGAGTCGGTGGGCGACGGCGACGGCGAACACCAGGGACTTGCCTGAGCCGGTCGGCGCCACCGCGAGCAGGTCCCGGCCGCCCACGGCGTCCCCGAGCGCGGCCGCCTGGATGTCGCTCGGTGGGCCGGAGACCAGCGACGAGACCGCGTGCCGGATCGGGACGGACACCCCCAGTGCGGCGAGGGCCTCGTCCATGTCGGCGGGGCGGGGGCCGCTCAGACCTCGACCTCCGAGCGATCACCGCTCCACAGGGTGTGGAAGCTGCCCTCCCGGTCGGTACGTCGGTAGGTGTGCGCGCCGAAGTAGTCGCGTTGACCCTGGATGAGCGCGGCCGGCAGGCGTTCGGTGCGCAGGCCGTCGTAGTAGGCCAGTGCGGCGGCGAAGCCGGGGACGGGGATGCCGACGGTGACGGCCTCGGCGACCACTCGACGCCAGCTCTCCACACAGTCCGCGAGGGCGTCGGCGAAGTACGGCGCGGCGAGGAGGGTCGGCAGCTCCGGGTCGGCGGCGTACGCCTCACGGATCCGGTCGAGGAACGTGGCGCGGATGATGCACCCGCCGCGCCAGATCGTCGCCAGCGCGCCGCGGTCGATGTCCCAGCCGTACTCGGTGGCGGCCGCGGTGATCTGGTCGAATCCCTGGGCGTAGGCGATGACCTTGGACGCGTAGAGCGCGCGACGCACGTCCTCGATGAACGAGTCCGGGTCGACGCCGTCGGTCCGGAGTGCGAACTCCGGCAACGCGCGACCCGCGCGACGCTGTGGGGTCGAGCTCGACAGCGCGCGGGCGAAGACGGCCTCGGCGATGCCGGTGACGGGCACGCCCAGGTCGAGTGCGGACTTGACGGTCCAGCGGCCGGTGCCCTTCTGGCCGGCCTCGTCCACGATCACGTCGACGAGAGGCTGCCCGGTGGCGGCGTCGACCTGCGCGAGTACCTCGGCGGTGATCTCGATGAGATACGAGTCCAGTTCGCCGGTGTTCCACTCGCGGAACACCTCCGCCATCGCGGGGGGCTCGATGGCGACCAGGCCGCGGAGCAGATGGTAGGCCTCGCCGATGAGCTGCATGTCGGCGTACTCGATGCCGTTGTGCACCATTTTGACGAAGTGCCCGGAGCCGTCGTCGCCGATGTGGGTGCAGCAGGGCGTGTCGTCGACCTTCGCGGAGATGTCCTCGAGCATCGGGCCCACGACCTCGTAGCTCGAGGCCGGGCCGCCGGGCATGATCGACGGGCCCTCGAGGGCACCCTCCTCACCTCCGGAGATCCCGGCGCCGATAAAGCGGATGCCGCGCTCGGCCATGGCCTTCTCGCGCCGGATCGTGTCGGTGTAGAGGGAGTTGCCGCCGTCGATGATGATGTCGCCGGGATCGAAGGCGTCGGCGAGGGCCTCGATCACCGCGTCGGTCGGGCCGCCGGCCTGCACCATGACGAGCGCGCGACGCGGGGTGCGGAGGGCGGCGGCGAACTCTGCCACGGTCTCGGTGCGGACGAACGTGCCCTCGTGTCCGTGCTCGGCGAGCAGGGCGTCCGTTTTTCCGCCCGAGCGGTTGTGCACGGCGACGGTGTATCCGTGTCGGGCGAAGTTGCGGGCGATGTTCGAGCCCATGACGGCGAGGCCGGTGACCCCGATGTCCGCGGTTCCGGTGGTGTCGGTGGTCGGCTGCCCGTCGGCACGCTCAGTACTCATGCGTGCCAGCCTAGTCGACCGCCCACGCGGCTGAGGACCTGCGGGGATGCCCGCCCGGGGGGAGGGATTCAGGGCCCGGCGGGACGTAAAGTTGCTGATACGACATGTGTGTCCCGAGTGCACATATTGGGAAAATTGCCCGTGCCACCTTGGTTCACGGGTGCGATGTGTTGTATCACTGAATACCGGAACGGGAGTACGGCGCCGACCACGATTCAGGGGACACGCATCGTGGCGGGGCGCCCGATCCGGCCGGTGGGGACCGTCTCGAGGGGGGACGGGCCGGCCAGTGCTCCGGGTGCGACACCAGGTGTCGTGCGGGGCACCACATGGGGGGAGGGGACCCACGCATGACCAGCTCCACGCAGGGCGAGACGACGGCAGCGGTGTCGGTGTTCGACGAGACGGTGGGGGTCCTCGCCGGGCTCCGCCCGGGGTATCCGAAGTTCTACTCGCTCGCGGACCTGTCCACGCAGTCCCGGCGGCGCTGGGTACCGCTGGAGCGCGCCGTCAGCGGCGGCCGCGTCGAATTGATGTTCCGCAACTACTTCGCCGAGTCCGGCGATCTCCGCTTCGCCACCTACCTGGTGGCCGACGCGTTCGCCCACGGCGTGCTCGGGCGGGCGGTGGCGAGCTTCGTCACCACGGGCCGGGTGTGGGACACGGGTGCGGAGAACCTCGCCGTACGGACCGATATCGAGGGCGGCCTGGACTGGGCGGGGGTCCGCGACACCACGTTGCGCGTCCTGCCGGGGGACCCGGCGGCCCCGGCGCCCGGGACCGTTGTTCTGCCGTGCGAGGAGGCGCTCGCCTACTGGCTCGCCTGCCGGTCCCGCGCGACGCTGGCGCCCGTGTTCGATCGACTGTCCGAGGTGAGCACCTGCGACGTGGACACCCTCTGGTCGACGGTCGGGGAGTGCGTCCTCGGTGCCGCGACGATCGTGCCGACCTTCGCGGCAACGAGCCCGGAGGTGGGATATCGCAGGGGGCAGTACGTCCTCAAGGCGCTTCACGACGCGGGGTTGGCGGTCCGGACGCGCAGCGCGCTGCCACGGACGCCCGGCTCGGGCCCGATCCCGGTGCGCGACCGTGGGTGGCGGTCCGTCCGCTGACCTGTGTTGCGGCCCGTCGTCTGGCCGGCGCCCGGTAGCGTCGGTAGCCGAGGAGCCCGGACGGTCCGGGCCGCGGAGGAAGTGATCCGATGTCAGACGACGTGATGGCGCAGATCCGGGCGCACCAGAAGCAGGGTTTCGGCAACGTCGTCGGGATCGAGTACGTCGAGGTGGGCCCGGATCGGGTCGTCGTGACGGTCCCGGTCGAGCCACACCTGCACCAGCCGCACGGGATCGTGCACGGAGGCGTCCACTGTGCGATCGTCGAGGAGGTCGCCAGCGTCGCCGGATCGGTGTGGCTCGGCGGAGACGGCAGGGTCGTCGGCGTCAACAACTCCACGGACTTCCTCCGCGCCGTCACCGAGGGCACCCTCACGGCGACTGGTACACCTGTTCACCGGGGGCGCACCCAGCAGCTGTGGCGCGTGGAGATCACCGACGCCTCCGGGCGCACGGCCGCGGTTGGCCAGGTCCGTCTGGCGAACCTGGAGCCGCCCGCCCCCCGCGAGGGCTGAGCGCGGGCGCCCGTCAGTCGCGGGCGGTGGTGGCGCTCGGCGCCGGTGCGTCTCCGGCGTCCTCCGGCGGGCCCTGCACGGGTTCCGAGGCCGACGCCGCTTCCATCGCTGACCTGAGCGCGGCGGCCTCGTCGGCCTGGACCCGTTCGATTGCCTGGCGCGCGTACACCCACTGCTTGGTGGAGGTGAGCTGCGAGCGGTGGTCGCCGCCCACGTGCATGCCCCACGAGAAGAGCGCGGTGAGGCGGTTCTTGAAGCCGATGAGATAGGCGAGGTGCACGACGAGCCACATCACCCAGGCGATGAAGCCGGCGAGCTCGAAGTTGCCGACCTTGACCACCGCGCTGAAGCGCGACACCGTGGCCATCGAGCCCTTGTCGAAGTACTTGAACGGTTTGCGCTGGTCCGGCGTCTGGCCCTTCTCGACTCCGGCGATGATCTGCCGGGCCGCGTACTTGCCGCCCTGGATGGCGACCTGGGCCACGCCGGGCAGGTTGTCGAGGGCCATCATGTCGCCCACCACGAAGATGTCCGGGTGGCCGGACAAGGAGAGGTCCTTCTGCACCAGGACTCGGCCGGCCCGGTCCACCTCGGCGCCCGTCTGGTCGGCGAGCATCTTGCCCAGCGGGCTGGCCTGGACGCCGGCGGACCAGATCTTGCAGGAGCCGTCGATGCGGCGGACGGAGCCGTCCGGGTCCTTGACCTCGATGCCGTGGTAATCCACGTCGGTCACCATGGCGTTGAGCTGGATCTCGACACCCATCTTCTCGAGCCGGGCGCGGGCCGCGTTGCCGAGCTTGTTGCCGAACGGCGGGAGCACCGCGGGCGCGGCGTCGAGGAGGATCACCCGGGCTGAGGCGGGGTCGATGCGTCGGAAGCTGTTCTTGAGCGTGATCTGTGCCAACTCGGCGACCTGGCCCGCCATCTCGACGCCGGTCGGTCCGGCGCCCACGATGATGAAGGTGAGCAGTCGGCGTCGTTCCTCCTCGTCGTTGCTCACCTCGGCCTGCTCGAAGCAGCCGAGAATACGCGAGCGCAGCTCGAGGGCGTCGTCAACCGTCTTCATGCCGGGAGCCCAGCGCTCGAAGTGGTCGTTGCCGAAGTAGGACTGGTTGGCACCGGCGGCCACGATCAGGCTGTCGTACTCGAGGTCGAAGCCGATGTGACCCGCCGTCGCGTGGAGCTTCTTGGCCTCGACGTCAATCTTGTCGACGTCGCCGAGCACGCACGTCGCGTTCTCCTGGTCACGGAGGATGAGCCGGGTCGGCGGGGC
Source organism: Dietzia sp. 179-F 9C3 NHS (assembly GCF_045369825.1). Lineage (NCBI taxonomy): Bacteria > Bacillati > Actinomycetota > Actinomycetes > Mycobacteriales > Dietziaceae > Dietzia > Dietzia sp. 179-F 9C3 NHS. The sequence goes on along the minus strand of NZ_JBIQES010000014.1, from coordinate 11,580 downwards.
GATCTCGCCGACCGAGAGGATGCCGGTGGCGACCTGGTACAGCAGTGGCTGGAACAGATGGTGCCCGGTCTTGGCGACCAGCGTCACGTCCACGTCTTTGCCGTCGAACTCCTGGGCCGCGAACAGGCCGCCGAACCCGGAGCCGATGATGACGACGCGGTGCCGGCGGGCTGTCGATGCGGTCTCGCTGACCTGGTCGAATGCGGGCTCGGTCATAGGGGCTCCTGGTGAGGGTGCGTATGTCGTGACCGTCTCAGGTTCGTCGGCCACGGCCAGCGCGCGTGGCGCGCGGGCACGAGTCCCCAGGATAGAGCGTCCCAAGGGTCACTCGCACGCGGAGCCGGTCGGAGGTGGTGGGCGACACCCCCCGCCGCGCCTGACGGGCACGGGCCCCGGTCGGCGGTACCGTCCACCTCACGTGGCCCGAGAGGAGGGGACCGGTGGTCCGACTCGAACCCCAGACCGTCGATCTGGAGCGCTGGCCCGGTCTCGCCGATCCGGACGGGATCGGCGGCCAGGCGGCCGGTGACGTGGCGCAGGCCCTTCGTCGGTCGGCCCGGGAGCTCGGGGTGCGGATCGACTACCCGGACTCGTCGGCGGCGGGGGAGTTCGACGCCCCGGTGCGGATCGTCCTGGCGGAGCCGGAGCACTTCTGGGCCCGTCTGGCCGCGGGTGGCGTGGTGGGCCTCGGCGAGTCGTTCATGGCGGGGGAGTGGACGTCCTGCGACCTGCGGTCGGCGATCGCGGCGCTGGCGCCGTGGATCGCCGCCAACGCCGACTGCGCGCATCCCGGGGAGAGGGCCTACGGCCGTGAGGGCCGGGCACCGTCCGTCGTGCCCCGCCGCCGGGGACGCCCGGGGCCGGTCGAGCTCGAGGACGCGGTGCCCGGCGCGCTCACCTCGCTCTACACGGACGAGACGATGTCGACGTCCGGCGCGGTGTTCGCCTCCGGCGCCCGGACGCGGTCGCGACTGGACGACGGCACCGATCTCGTCCATCTGGACGCGCCGGCTCCGCCACCGCGCCGGTCCGACCTCGGCGACGCCCAGCGCCGCGCCGCGGACACCCTGCTCGCGCTCGCGGGGGTCGCGGACGGCTCCCGGACCTACGTGGCCACGCCGGGCTGGGGGGAGCTGCCCATGCGGGCTGCGGAGCGCGGCGCCCACGTGCGGACCTCCACCACCTCCACGGAGCGGTTGGCCGCACTGGGCTCGCGGTTCGCCGCCGCGGACCTCTGCGAGGAGATCGCCCTCTCGCTCGGTGGGCCGACCGACGTCGGGGGCAGCCTCGACGCGGTGGTGGCCGTGGAGCCGGCTTCGACCTCGGGGATGGCGGGGCTCACGGCGGTGCTCGACGTGGCCGTCGAGCACCTCTCCCCCGGGGGCCGGATGGCACTGGCGACGCCGGTCGCCCCGGCGCGTCCCGTCCCCGCGGTGGTGGAGCTGTCCGCGTGGCGGTCGTTGTACGTGTCCGAGGCGGGTCCCCCGATGGCGTGGCCGGACCTCGTGGAGGCCGTCTCCCGGCGACGCCGCCTGCGTTTGAAGGGTCGCGTCGAGGCCACCGCGCATCACGCGGAGACCGTGCGCCTGTGGTCGGAGACGTTCGCCCACAGGGGGCGTGACGCGGCCGCGCTCGGGTTCGACGCGGTCTACCGGCGGATGTGGGCGTTCCACCTCGCCGCCCTGGAGGCGGGGTTGAGACGGGGATGGATGCAATCGGTGCAGGTCGTTGCCGTCGCCGACTGACACCTGTCCCGTTGAGTCGGGTGCTCCTGACCTCGTACTATCGCCCCCATGCCCAACCTCCTCACCCCGGTCGCGATCTGGGTCGGTCGTCTCGACGCCGCGCGCGAGAACTCTCATCTCGTTGTCTCCCTCGACCGGCGGCTCAGCAAGGCGACCCGGGGGAGGGTGCCGCTCCTGCGGATCGCGGGTCTGCCCACGCTCATGCTGCACGTGCCCGGCCGCAAGAGCCGCGTCGAGCGCAGCACGCCACTGCTGTGCGCGTCGTGGCGAAACGGGTTCGTGATCGTCGGCTCCAACTGGGGCGATGCCAAGGCGCCGGTGTGGGTCCATAACCTCCGCGCCGCCGGCGAGGGTGAGGTCGCTATGTCCGTGCACGGCGTACGGCTCAAGGTGGACGTGCGCGAGATCGCGGACGCCGACCGGTCGTCGGCGTGGCGTGCCGCGGTCCGGACGTGGCCCAACTACGAGATCTACGCGAGCCGGACCACCCGGCAGCTGCCGATCTTCCACCTCACCCCGCGGCTCTGAACCCGGGGGCAGAACAGGCTATCGAGAAGCGCCCTGGGCTGTTCGATCCGTGCGGTGAGCGCGTCTTCGTGGGGGCCCACCAGAAAGACCCACTCGCGCATCGGCTCGTCATCCCGCGTCCGCCCCGGGCCGCCGGCCCACCATGTTGAGGGCGGTAGCGGTGAGGACCGGGTCGCCGTCCTGGTTGAGCAGGGTGGCCTTCGTGGTGAGCACCCCGCGGTCAGGCTTGCTCCGAGAGGGCCGGACCTCGACGGTCTCGCAGATCAGCGTGAGCCGGTCGCCCGGGCGCAGGGGTCGCACCCAGCGCAGTTCGTCGATCCCGGGGGAGGCCAGGCTGGCGTTGGCCGTGAGGTAGTTGTCCGCGAAGAGCCGCATCATGAGCGCGGCGGTCTGCCAGCCACTGGCGATGAGGCCACCGAACGGGCCGGTTGCCGCGGCCTCGGGGTCGGTGTGGATGCTCTGCGGGTCGTACCGCCGCGCGAACTCCATGATCTCCTCGCCGTCGACCGACTCCTCGCCGAAGCGGTAGCGGGCTCCGGGCGTGTAGTCGTCGAGGTACCGGTCGTCGATCGGGGTGCTGAAGGTGTCGAACTGCTCGTCGCTCATGGGGGAGAGTCAACCCCACCGGTCGCGGCGTCGCACGGAATCGGCGGGCCGGGGTGCGCCGCTGTGTACGATCCGGTTAATCACGATTCGCTCAATCAGGGAGAGGGCCATGGCCTATTTCGAGCGGCTCGGGCCGGCGAGCTTCCACCCGACCGAGAACACCAGCGGCGCCTGGGATCTGTCGATGCAGCACATCGGTCCCGCGTTGGGGCTGTTGACGCACGCGGTCGAGCAGGACCTCGCGGCGCGGCGGGACGACCCGATGGTGATCTCGCGCCTGTCCTACGACCTGCTCGGCGTGGTGCCCATGGACGTCGTCGACGTGCAGGTGAGCGTGCTGCGGCCGGGCCGGACCATCGAGCTGGTCGAAGCCACCTACGGGCATGGCGACCGGCCGGCGATCCGGCTGCGTGCCTGGCTGCAGCAGCCGCGCGACTCCTCCGCGGTGGCCGGCGACGGCTTCGACCCGCTGCCGCCGCCGTCGGAGATGGAGCCCTGGGACCCCACCACCCTCTGGCAGGGCGGTTACCTGGCCTCGGCCGAGGTGCGTCGCGACTATGACCGGCCGGGCCGGGCGCGGTACTGGGTGCGGACCGATGTGCCGCTTCTCGCGGGGGAAGACCTCAGCCCGCTGGCGCGTGCAGTGGGGCTGTTCGACATCGCCAACGGCATGGCCGTGCGCGAGTCCCCGGCGGACGTCGAGTATCCCAACATCGACCTCACCGCGCCCCTGGTGCGCGAGCCGCACGGGGAGTGGGTGGGCTTCGACACGCGGGTGACCTTCGGCGCGGGCGGGCTCGGGCTCACCCACAGCATCCTGCACGACGAAGTCGGACCACTGGGCTCGGTGGCGCAGACACTGACGGTCCGGACCTGACCGCTACAGCTGTCGTAGGTAGCAGAGGAGATCGGAGCCCGAGTCGGGGTCGGAGCCCGAGAATCCGTGACGGGCGTAGAAGCGGCGGGCGTCGGCGTCCTCGGTCGCCACGATGAGGTGGATCTCCCGGGCGCCCCTGGCCGCGCACTCGGATCGAGCCCGGTAAATCAGTGCGGTGCCGATCCCACGCGAGCGCTGGTCGGGGCGTACGTAGAGTTCCTCCAGCTGGGCGAGCGGCCCGTCCCGGTAGGGGGTTGGGCGCAGGGTGATCAGCCCGAACCCCACGTCGTCCCCGTCCCCGGTGGTGTCGCAGGCGATGACGGCGAGGACGTCGTCCCCGGCGAGCAGGCCTGCGAACCGGGTGCCGAGCTGCGCCACCTCCGGAACCGGGCGGTCGAACTCGGTGTTGAACGCGTGGAGGAGCCGACCGAGCGACGGCGCGTCGTCGACGCCCGCCAGGCGCACCGGCGCGGTGGCTCTCCGCCGCCGGTCACGATGCCGACCCGAGGTCGGCGACGAGCCGTTCGGCCAACACGCGGGAGGACTGCGGGTTCTGTCCCGTGTAGACGGCGCGGTCGACCACGACGTGCGGCTGCAGGGGGAGCAGGGCCCTGGAGTACTCGATCCCGGCCTCCCGGAGCCGGTCCTCGAGCAGCCACGGGGCCTTCTTGGCCAGCCCGTTGAGAGCCTCCTCGCGGTTGGACAGACCGGTCATGCGGTAGCCGGCAAACGGAGAGGCCTCCCGCCCGTCGGAGGCGGCGAGGATCGCGGCGGGGGCGTGGCACAGCATGGCGAGCGGACGTCCCGCGGCGAGCCGGTCAGCGAGGAGCCGACCGGACGTCTTGTCGTAGGCCAGGTCCTCGATCGGGCCGTGGCCGCCCGGGTAGAAGACCAGGTCGTAGGTGGCGTGGTCGACGGTCTCCAGGTCGACGGGGGCATCAAGTACCGGTGCGAGCTCGGTGAGAGCCTCCTTGATCCGCCGGGTCTTGGGCGGCAGGCCCCCGAAAAGTCCGAGGCTGGTCTGGTCGACGGTGGGCGGGGTGCCGCCGGGCGTGGCGACGGTGACGTCCCAGCCGGCCTTCCGGAAGACCTCGTACGGGGCGAGGAACTCCTCGGCCCAAAAGCCCGTGGGGTGACGCGAGCCGTCCTTGAGGGTCCAGTGGTCGGACGCGGTCAGGATCATGAGAACGGCAGTCATGGGCGCGAGGGTACGGGCATGGACGCCGCGCGCAACTGCTGTCGGTTCATCCAGCCTGGCGCCCGGGTCCGGGTGGTGGCTCCGAGACCGCACCCCGGACGGCCCGGTCGAGGACATGGAGCGACACCGGATCGGTGAGGTGCTCGGCCCGGAGGAGGAGAGCGCCGGGCAAGGTGACGACGCAATGGCGCACGGTCGTCACGGCGACGTCGTCCCGCCGACCCCAGAGGCCGTCGGCGAGGTCGGCGAGGTGACCGCTCAGACGGGCGTGGAATCCGCGTAGGAGAGCGCGCCCCTCGTCGTCGAGGCGGGGGGTGAGGAGTTCGTCGGTGCGGGTAGACAGGAGGAGTCGGGCGCCGTCCGGGTCCGACTCCGCGAACGCTGCGGGGGTGAGAGCGGCCGCGACGAGCGCCTCGATCGCGCCGGTGTCGGCCCGCGCCCGGTCGATCCTGTCCTCGAGGAGTGAGAGGTACGCTTTCGCCTCCAGTGCCCATACCCGGGCCAGCAGGCCATCGCGGGAGCCGAAGGCGTGGTAAAGGGCGCCGTTCGAGGCGCCCGAGGATGCACCGAGTCCACGGATGGTCACGCCCGCGGGACCGCGGGCGACCCAGAGGGCCCTGGCGTGTCCGAGCAGCCCGTCGAGATCGTGGCGGCGGGGGCGTCCCATCGGCTTCGTCAGACGGGCCCGTGGCCGCGGAGCGCGGCGAGCGCCCCCTCGAACATTCTCGCCTTGATCGTGCCCAGCGTCGCCCGGTCCTTGCCGATGAGGTCGCGAACGACGCCGGCGGCGGTCTCCTGCAGATCGTCGAGATCGGCCGTGGCGTCAACGATGCCGATCCTCTCGGCGTCCACCCCGCCGAAGCGGCGTCCGGTGGTCATGGAGGCGAGCGCCGCGGCCGGGGTCAGCTTGCTCAGGATGAGCGCGTTCATCCCGGGCGTGAACGGGATGCGGATGTCAACCTCCGGGAAGCAGAAGTATCCGCGGTCGGACCTCATGACGCGATAGTCGTGAGCCATGGCGAGCATCGCACCGGCACCGAAGGCGTGACCGTTGACCGCGGCCACCGTCGGGACGGGCAGGGTGAGTACCCGTGCGAAAAGTGTGTGGACCCGCTCGACATACTCGTCGTGACGGTCGAAGTTCTCCCTCAGCCATTCGAGATCCAGGCCATTGGAGAAGAATTTCCCGCCGCCGATCGTGACGAGCGCCGTGGGCTCGGCCGAGGACTCGAGGTCGTCCAGTGCGGACTCGACCGATTCGAGCCAGTCGGGGGAGAAGCGGTTCTCGTCGTCGCCGAGGTGAAGGGTCCGGAGAGGCCCCTCGGCGGAGAGGGTCACCATGGTGGTACTCCTTTGCTCGAGAGTGCGATACGGGCACGATAACAGAGCGGCGCTCCATAACAGTCGTGTGCGCCGCACCGCCGGAACGGTGCGGGCGCCCTGGGCCTCGTGCCAGGATTGCCCCGGCCCGGAGCACGAGCACGGTGAGCAGCGCGATCGCGATGTTCTGACACATCACCGCCCGCGGCGGGTCTCACTCGGCGCCGATGAGCGGCTCTACGTAGGAGCGGATGTCCTGCGTGGGCAAGCCGCGCGGGTGGAGCTCCCGGACCCGGTCGAGGGTGGCCAGCGCGATGTCGAGGTGGATCTGCTTGGAGCGGGCGTAGAACTCGGCGGCGGCGCCGGCCAGCTTGGGGGCGGCGTGCATCGGCTTGTCCGAGACGCACAGGAGGGTGGCGTTGGGGATGCGGTACCGGAAGCCGTTGGCGGCGACGGTGGCGGACTCCATGTCCACCGCCACGCAGCGGGCGGTCCGCATGTCTGCAAGGGGCTGCTGCTGGTTGAGCTCCCAGTTGCGGTCGGCGGTGGTGTACACCGTGCCCATGCGGAACTCGGAACCCCGTGCCTCGAGTTCCTCGATAAGCAGGCGGTTGAGGCGGGCCGTCGGTACGACGGGGATGGTGGTGGGCAGGACCTCGTCCAAAACGTGGTCCTTGCGGAGGAACCCCGTCGCCACCACGTAGTCGCCGATCCGTTGACGGTTCCGCAGGCCGCCGCAGTGCCCGATCATCATCATGGTGTCGGGGCGGAGCACGGCGACGTGGTCGGTGGCGGTCTTGGCGTTGGAGGGGCCCACTCCGATGTTGATCAGGGTGACGCCGCTGCTGTCCGGGGCGGGTGCGTGGTAGGCGGGCATCTGGACGTCGTCGCGGTGGGGGCGCTCGGCGTCGGGGAAGCGTTCGAGGAAGGCCTCGACGTGCATGCGGTAGTTGGTGAACAGGACGTGGCGCTGGAACGACTCCGCCGGCGTCCCGGTGTAGTGGGCCAGACGGTCCAGGGAGAGAGCCATCCGTTCGGGGCCGAAGAGGAACAGCTTCTTGGCGCGTAGGTCGAACCGCTGCTCGTCCACGGCGTCGAAGAACAGGGGATCGTCGAAGCCCAGTGCCTGCCGGGACGGGGCGACGGTGATCTGCGCGCCGAGTTTGAGCAGAGCCTTGAGCTCGCGGGCGAGGTACCAGTCGATCGCCGCGGGGCGCGCCATCTCGCCGACGATGATCGGGTTGTGGTCCGACCAGGGGCGGACCACCTCGATTCGCGGATAGCGACCGGAGGCGTCGATCTCGATGAGCGCTTCCAGCAGCCGCGCGGCCGCCTTCCGGCGGGCCTTCTTGCCCTTGGGGTCGTTCTTGTCGCCGGTGAGGTCCGCTCCCGCGATCGTGATCTCGGCCATGGCATCCTGTCTACCGCGCGGAGGCGGCCCTCGGCGGAGAGGTTCGTCACCGTTCAACTCGTCCGCGGAAGCACCGCCACCTCGTCGCCGACCCGGACGGTACCGGACCCGTCCGGGATGAGGTGCCGGGCGAACCACGTCTTCCCGTCCCGCCGGCGGTGACGCGCGAGGGTGCGCAGGGGGTCCGGTCCCTTGGCGAGGGTCGTGGGGTCGATCGTCGTCATGACGCACCGGTCGACGCTCCGCACCACCCGGCACTCGACCGGGCCGAGTCTCACGCGGGACCAGGAATCCTCGGCGAAGGGCTCGTCGCCGTCCACCACGATGTTCGGCCGGAATCGTGACATCGGGAGGGGAGTGTCGCCGCCGATCCATTCGTTGAGCCGTGCGAGGGACGCCTCGGTGGCGAGGGTCACGGGGTAGCTGTCGGGGAACGCGGCGTGGTCGTGCGCGGAGGCGAGGGCGGGATCGAGCCTCCGGAGCGACGGGTCGTGACACCAGACCAGTCGGAGGTCCGCACGGCCGACGACGGAACGGATCCACTCGTGGGCGTCCGGCGCGGCCAGAGTGGCCGTCATCCGGTGCCGGCGGAACATCGTGACCCGGAGCGGCGGGCCGGTCGGCGCGGTGACGTCGAGCGGTGGATGGCCGTCCGCGCCGAGACGCAGGTCCGCGGTGACCGCGGGGTCGGTGACGGGCGTGTCGGCGACGACCCGGAACAACTCGGGCAGCGTCCGGGCCGTGACGGCCTCACCGTCGCCGTCCACGACCATCCATCGCCGGTCCCCGCGGAGACCTCCGGGATCGAGCGGCGCCGCGGACACCGGACGGATCGCTCCGCTCTTGACGGGGTGGAGGTTGATCGCCGTGATCCGCATGGGGCAGAGGGTAGTCATCGTGGTGTACCCGGGGGCCGCACACGACACTGCTTACTGATCAGGTGCCGGGTTCTGAGGTGTCGAGTTCCCAGTGGGGTTGGGGTCCGGGGGCGCAGATACGGCCAGTTCACGGGCGCCAGCCCGGGACGAAGATCGGCTGCGGCTCTGTACTCGCCAACCGCAAGTCCGCACCTGCCCGGACTTCAGTGGGTAATAACGGAAACGCGTAACGATACCCGTTCCCGAGTGCTGCGTAGGCGGATCTGGACCGTTCGATGACGGACGATTGCATACCATCCGACCTCGGCGCCGAGAAGCGTCAGCGTTGGCACCCGCGGCCAACTCCGCAGGTCGAAGTCGATCAGCGGCCGGGTTCCTGGTGGAGTTCGGGGTAGGCACTCCAGGTGGCGCCGCTGATGAATGCGTGACGCTCGGTTGTCTGAGCTCTGTATCCGAACTGGGTTGCCGCGATCGCCGGGGGAATGCTGCGGACCAGCTCGCGCATGGCGCTGTTGCGTGCGCCTCGAAGGTCGATCCCGTTGTCGCGGAGCTTGCCCATCAGTGACTGCGGGTTGATGTGATGACCTGCAGTGACTCCGGGAAATAGCCACTGGGATGTTCGGTTGGCGGCGGTGGTCATGTTGGGGCGATGCTCGATGAGCGCGATCACTGGGTCGGCGAGCGGATGCGGGAGTGCTACCTCGGCGTCGGCGAAGCGGATCCACAGGCCGCCGCTGTCGTCGGTTCTCAGTGCGTCCAGTCGGATTGCGGCGATGCGCGAAACTGGTTGCGCGCAGATCAGCAGCAGGACGGTGGCGGCTTTGACCCACACCGGGGTCTCTCGCCGTTCCAGAATCGTGGCCAATTGGGCGTAGCGCTCATCGTCGCTGGTCATGGGACTGGTTCGGGCCCGTCGGTGGGGGAACGCGAGGTGGGCGGCTATGTGTTGGTGCGTGATGCACCACTTGACGAACATCCTGGCGGTGCTGCGGGTGGTCGGCCCAGTAGCGAGCCAGGTGTCGATATCGGACTGTGTCGCCGCCTCCAGCGCAGTGTTACGGGTGTAGAGCCAGTTGACGAAGTCGATCGCCACGGTGATCTCCTGTTTGGCGTTGGCGATCGGCCCGTTCTCCAGGGGTTGGCGCTGCGCGCGGGCGCGGAGGTTGCGCAGGTGGTGCCAGGTGGAGAATCCGGTGATGACCTGCTGCGATTGGTGGATTGGAGTGGAGGCGAGCTTCTTCTCGAGCCAGTTGGTGAAGCGGTCGAGGTTGCGGTCATAGGGTGCGAGGATTCCGCAGCTGATGAACAGGTCCCGTAGATGACGTGCGGTGCGTTCAGCGGGGTAGTGGGCGAAGGTGTCGTGACTGATGGGCACGCGGTGTTGCGCGAACCCGTCCAAGAGCTGGCGAACGTCGGGATTGCGCAGCCAGATGAGCGCACTGCGGGGATGGTCCTGGCTGGTCAGCGCGTCGAGTAGTGGTCGCAGCTCGGTCGAGACCAGTCCGGTGTCGGCGGTGGTGAGCAGGGCGGTCAGGTCGTCGGTGAGGCAGCATCGGGCGCAGAGTCCTCGGCGGTGGGGTTCGTCTTGATCGCCGCAGCGGGTGCAGGTCAGTCGGGGGTCGTCGATTCCTGCGCAGTCGGTGCAGATGGCCTCATCGTCGGCGAGGCCGGGTAGCAGTCGATCCGGCGTCAGGCAGCGCGGACACGTTCCGCGTCGGCGGGTGGCCTGTTGGTAGCAACGGCGGCAGACGAAGCCCTCGGGCCAACGCACGCCGCGATGCTGGCGTTCGTCGTCGCACCGTGTGCAGTGGTACTTCGATGTGTCAGCCATGGGGGTGCCACCTGGGGTGCCGTTTACGCCGGTGGGCCGGGTCGGTGGATGTGGGCCCGTTTCGGGCGCAGCGGCCCATCAGTTGCGGGGGAGGCGTCGGTGGCGGTTCGCCGCGAGGGTGCGGTGTCGACCCGGAAGTCGCAGAGATCTTCGACGCTGCAGTCCAGAACGTGGCACAGGGCGCCGAGTAGGGCCAGGGGCAGCCGGTCCGGGGTGCGTCCGAGTAGGCGGTAGAGCTGCGAGGCGGAGAGCTCGATGCCGACCTCGTGTAGCGGGGTGATCAGGTCAGACAGGTTGTGCATGTCCCGGGCGGTCATGACTTGGCGTAGTCGCCACTGGTAGGCGATCCGGTGCTTCATGTCTCGGTCGTCCTTTCGGGCAGACGGTCAGCTGCGGCGCGTAGGGCGGCGGCCACGACGCGGCTGCGGTAGTCGGGGGAGACGAAGGTGTAGAGCGAGGTGGTCGAGGCGTACTCGTGTCCGACCTGTTCTTGGATGAAGCGGGTGTCGTAGCCGGACTCGACCAGCAGCGTGACGTAGCTGCGGCGCAGGGAGTGAAAGTCCAGTCCGGGGTCGGTCAGGCCGGCTGTGTCACAGAGGTCGGCGAAGCTGTGGGACAGTGCCCCGTTCGAAATCCGTTCGGATCGTTCGGTTGGAAATAATGCGGTCCCGGTGGTGCGGTCGAAACTGGGGCGCCCCTGGTCGATCCACTGCTCGAGGCAGTCGATCACCCACGCGGTCTCCGGGACGGTCAGTACGCCGCGTCGTTTGGCGGGGGATCCTTTGCCGGGCTTGCCGTATCGGACGTAGCAGACCCCGAATCGGCCGAACTGCCGTGCCCGCGGATTCGGTCCGAAGTCTGTCAGGTCCAGCATGCGTACTTCGTTGCGGCGCAGCCCCCAGGCGTAGGCGACCTTGGTGATCGTGGCGGTTCGCAGCGCCACCATCGCTCCCTTCGTGCCGACCTCATAGCGGCGGGTGACCTGCTCGTCCGCGGTATCGCACAGGTCCTGCAGTTCGTCGGTGGTGTACGCCCGTTTGCGTGGGTCGCCGGGGCCCTCGTGGACGTGGCGGGCCGAGTTGGCCTCGGTAATGATCTGTACGGGATGCGTGGCGAACCGGTCCTGGCATTGCTCGGCCCACTCGTAGGCCGGGTCGAGCAGGTAGTCCATGAAGTGCCGCAGCGC